>DASYNQ010000177.1:0-9646 GCA_036008425.1 Methylocella sp.
CGTGCCACGCAGATGTTGGCCAAGGAGATCGAACAATGAAAAAACTTTCCTTCATCCGGCGCAACAACGACCGTCATTGGGTCGGCGATGGATTTCCCGTGCGCAGCATTTTTTCCTACAATGACCTCGGCAAGGAAATATCGCCGTTTCTGCTGCTGGATTACGCTGGGCCGGAGAATTTTCCTCCCTCGGAACAAAGGCGCGGGGTCGGCGCCCATCCCCACCGCGGGTTCGAAACGGTCACGATTGCCTACAGCGGCGAGGTCGAGCATCGCGACTCCTCGGGCGGGGGCGGCATCGTCCGTCCCGGCGACGTCCAATGGATGACGGCTGCCTCGGGGCTCGTGCACGAGGAGTTTCACGGTTCGGAATATGCCAGGCGCGGCGGGCCGTTCGAGATGATCCAGTTATGGGTCAATCTGTCCGCGAAAGACAAGCAAGCCCCGCCTGGCTATCAAAACATCACCAATGCCCAAATACCGCGGGTCGACCTGCCGTCCGGCGCCGGGACCGTGCGCGTGATCGCGGGCAATTACCAAGGAACGCAGGGCCCCGCGCATACTTTTAGTCCGATGAACGTTTGGGATGTGCGCCTAAAGGGCAACGCGCGCGTCGAATTTCGTGTTCCGGCCGGCTGGACCGCTGCGCTCTTCGTGCTCAAGGGCCGTGTCCGATTGGGGTCTGGTGAAACCGCGGGCGCCGCCGAATTGGCCGTCCTCGACCGCGAGGATGAAACGTTTGCGATCACGGCGCTGGAAGACACCACGCTCTTGTTCCTGAATGGGCAGCCGATCGAGGAACCGATCGTTGGCCAGGGGCCCTTTGTGATGAACACACGAGCCGAAATCGACCAAGCGATGGACGACTATCGCAACGGACGCATGGGCCGCCTCGCGGCGCACGCTTAATGGTATATCACCAAATTTTTTCGATCCCATTCCGCTAGCTCGATGATCGTCAACGAGCTAGCCATGTCCAAGTCCAAGTTCTGCGCACGACATATGGCGCAAAAATCGTTGACGCTGCTACAGCACAGATGGATACCCAATCAGCGGAAGCAACCGGTTTACGATCGCCGCCAAACAGACCAGCACCACCAGCAGCTTGAGAAGCTGCGCTAGCCGCGCGTCGGGACAGAATTTATCGATGACCCAAAACAAGATCGCACCGATGACGACAATAATCAGGATTCCAATTACGAGCGTGAGCACGGCGACCTCCCATCATTGTAGCGGCAATGTCCGCAAGCCTACCCTCAGCCCCGTGTGTTGAAGAGCCGAAGAACGATTAGAAGCAAGATGGCGCCGATGGTGGCGGCGACAACGGCCACCGCGATCCCGGGCGCCGAGGTGGATGCCGAATTGGCCGGCATTCCCCCAATGACCAGATTCCGAGGTTGAGATTGCCGCTTTGGACGAGCATTGGCAAGGCCCAACCGTCGCTGTGATGCTCCGGCACACCAAAGCCGGTGACAATCTTGATGAGTTCTCTTTCAGGGTCGTCATCGACCAGTCCTTGATCGGCTCCGGCGTCGCCAGCGTGCGAAGGAAATTGCCGAGATTGCAGGCCATGCAGCTGAAGACAGACGGCGTTGGCGGCGAACGAACGGAATCCATTTGATCGCGCCTTTCTCCTCCTTAATCCATTGGTCGCACGTGCCGCGCTTGTTGTAGAAGGCGACGACGTTCTTGGCGCGCCGCGCCATGTTGGTGACGATGACGCCGACACGCGGATAAAGCTCGCCCGGATGCCATTTTACCTTGGCGATCACTTGGCCTTCTTCCAGCTTCCCGCCTGATAGCTGAAGCTTGCATGGGAACGCCGCATCGCGTGTTGGCAACGTCCGAAATGCGAGATTGATCTGCGGCAATTGCCTCATTGACAGATGCGGTAGCTGTCGCTCGACCCGTGTTGCAGGATGTCGACGTGCATGTGATCGGCATGGGCCGCATCAAACCCCGGCCCGAGCACCGTAGTGAACCACCCGCATGAGGCGACGCGGATCGCATCGACCGTGGCACGCAGATGCTCATCCCCATTGGGCTTGATGGCCAGCGTTCTGCCATTCGCGAGTTCGAAGCTCGCGACATCGGCCGCGAGACCGGACGCGTGCGCGCTGATCTTGCCGGCCTCGGCGTGGTTGCGGTTGCGGCATTCGTAACCCGGCCCGGTGCGAACCGACTTGAGTTCGACCGCGAGCTCGCCGGCAATGAGGGGAGCGACGAGGTCGCGCAGCCAATGACCGAACCTTTCACCGAAACGGCAGGAAAGCGTCGGCTCATCGGGCAGGCGGATCGACGTGATCCACTGCGGCGCCAATTTGACGGCCTTGAGCCGCACGGGCGTCTCGATAGCGCATCCCGGTTTGGCGACCGGTAGCGCGACCGCCTCGAATTCGATTCCGGCGGCGCCGAGACGATCCAGACAGGCCTGATCGATGGCGGGCTCCGGCTTGGCCTGTTCCGCCGGCGCGGCGTCGTATGGGGCGGGATGGGAGGGCGCCTCGGCTGGGTGCGGATGTGGCAAGGGCGGGGACCGTTCGATGGGCGCACTGGAGGCTTGCGGCGGGAAGGCGAGCACACCGGCGATTATGAGAAAAACGCGACTGCGCATGGGTGCGAGGCAGGCCCTCTGCGGGACCTCGGGAATCCACGGCACGCCGATCGCATGCTTCGGGAACAAAGCACGCGGGTCGCGCCTTCCGCGCTGAGCTCGATCAGGACAAGCCGGCCGCCCATGACCTGGAGGGATGGGCAGGACCAATGATCCGGCCGAGAGCAGGTCACCTGTTCGCCTTCGAGCGACCGCGACGTTGATGGCGATGAAATGCGCATAAATTGCCAGATATTTTCGAATCGATTCACCCGCCGCGTTCGCCATAGCCACCTCGCTGATTGTTATAGCTGAATCGCCCCAACCGCGCAGCAAGTTAGCACGCCATCTGGCGCATGCATGCCTAAATGCCTCGGCGTTCACCGGGGGCACGATCCGGTCCAATTGAACGGACCGGGTCACTCTACCGCCTTGCCCAATCGGCCGGCGAGGTCCTGGATAAATTGCCAGGCCGTCCGCCCGGAACGCGAGCCCCGCGCGAGCGCCCATTCGAGCGCCTCGCGCTCGATTTTTTCGCGCGCGCCAGAAAGACCGAAATGCTCCGCATAGCCGAAAACCATCGCGAGATAATCGTCTTGCGAACAGGGATGAAAGCCGAGCCAAAGCCCGAAGCGGTCCGATAGAGAAGTCTTTTCCTGCACTGCGTCATCCGGATTGATCGCGGTTCTGCGTTCGTTTTCGATCATTTCGCGCGGAAGGATATGACGGCGGTTCGAGGTTGCATAAAATAAAACATTTCCCGGGCGTCCCTCGATCCCGCCTTCGAGCGCGGCCTTCAGCGATTTATAGCTCGAATCCGCCGCGTCGAAGGAAAGATCGTCGCAAATGACAACGAACCGCCATGGCTGGCCGCGCAACAACGCCATGAGGCGAGGCAGCCCGCCGATGTCCTCGCGGTGAATCTCGACGAGTTTGAGCGGCTTGGAACCCGGAGACCCGGCAAGCTGCGCGTTGATTGATGCATGCACGGCCTTGATGAGCGCGGATTTGCCCATGCCGCGGGCGCCCCAAAGAAGCGCGTTGTTGGCCGCGAAGTTTTGGGCGAAGCGTTCCGTATTGGCGAGAAGCGTGTCCCGGGCGTGGTCGATGCCGCGCAATAGCCCGATATCGACACGATTGACGCGCGAAACAGCGACTAGCGTCGCGGTCCACGCCGCGAACAAGAACGCGTCGGCGGCGCCGAAATCGCAGGGCCCGGCTTGCGCGCCGGCGAGCCGCTCAAGTGCGGCTGCGATCCGTTCCAGCGCCTTGGCGGAGGAGTAATCGCCGGGAAACTCTGGGCCCTCTTTTGTTCCGACAACCTTTTCCTTCTCGCCGTCAGATCTGCGAGGTGCCGCAGGGGGCGCCCCCGGCTGCTGTGAAATCAGATCCGCGGGCGCGCATTTGAAAACTGCGGCCAGTTCCTCGAGCATATCCTGGTCATAGGGCGATAAGCCACGCTCTAGTTTGCTTACCGTAGATTGCTCTATCTTCATTTTTTCCGCCACCTGCACCTGGGTCAGGCCTGCGTGGCGCCGCCACGCCTCAATGAAGTGCGGCGTGCGTTTGCGTGGCGGTTTGCCGGTTGGCGGCATGTGGGCAAGCTTTCGAAGAAGGAATTGTGCGGCTTTAGACCATTTTCCAAAACTTCCGGGATCCGGACGGCCAGATCACGGTCATCCGTATAGCGCGCCTAGCGTCCCTTCAGAGAGACGGCGAAACTGTTTGTGCGCGTCAGGCGGAGACCCCGCAAACCGGCTTGTCGATGTTGGCTTCCGGCGCCATTGCTTTCGCGCCAGCTCTGGCTATATTCGCGCACCATGCCGACAGAAGTCTTGGCGGACGCAAGTTTTTACAGGACTCGGGATCAAGGAGAAGGGATTTTGTTTACACCTGCTTTCGCCCAAGCCGCCACTGCCGCGGGCCCCACCTCGGGGGACATGCTAATAAATTTGGTGCCCTTCGCTCTGATCTTTGCCATCGCCTATTATTTTGTAATCCGGCCGCAGCGCAAAAAGGCGAAGGAACATGCCAATCTCATCAAGAATACGCGCCGGGGCGATAGCGTGATCACGACCGGAGGCCTGATAGGCAAAGTGACGAAAGTAGTGGACGATGCGGAGCTCGAACTCGAAATCGCGCCAAGTGTCCGGGTGCGCATTCTCCGGGCGATGATTACGGACGTGCGGGCCAAGGGTGAGCCGGTCAAGGATCAGGCGCGAACCCAAGACCAAGCCTGAAATTAGCGTAACCTCCGGGCGGGCGGGGGCCGCCGCGCCCATAACCGCCGAGAGTTTGCACCATCATGCTGCGTTTTCCGGCCTGGAAGATCGTATCCATTCTGGCGATGACGGCGTTCGCGCTTCTCCTCATCGTGCCTAGTCTTATGAGTCCGGACCGTCGCGAGGCGTTGATTTCGCATCTGCCGAAATGGGTGCCCGCCCGCGCCATCGTGCTCGGCCTCGATCTGCAAGGGGGATCGCATGTGCTTCTGGAGGTGGACAGCAATTCGGTCGTGAAGTCTCTTGTCGACAATCTGCGCGACAGCGTTCGCCGCGTGCTTCGCGAGGAGAAGGTTGCGATCACCGGGGGCATTGGTGCTCAGCCACGCGGTGTGCAATTGCGCATCCCCGATCCGGGCGAGCGTGCGAAAGTCATGCCGAAACTCAAGCAATTGGCGGTCTCCGCCGGCAGCGGCCTATCCGCCTCTTCTCGCGCGGCGGCCTTCGACGTGAGCGAAAACGACAACGGCCTCATCCAATTCACGGTGACCGAGGCGGGCGTCGATAGCAAGGTCCGCCGCGCCGTCGAGCAATCAATCGAAGTGTTGCGCCGCCGCGTCGATGCGCTCGGCACCACGGAGCCCAATATCCAACGGCAAGGCGCAGATCGTATTCTCGTCGAAGTGCCGGGTTTGCAGGATACCAGCAAGCTCAAGGAAATTCTGGGAACGACGGCCAAGCTCGAATTCCGCCTTGTCGCCGAACCGGGCGCCGATCCCGCCGATGTCGAATCTTTGGAAGACGTCGAGCAACCCGGCAAATCGTTGCCGGTGCAGAAGCGCGTCATGGTGCAGGGCGAGGATTTGACCGATGCCCAGCCGGGCTTCGACCCCCGCACGCAAGAACCAATCGTCAATTTCCGCTTCAATATTCGCGGCGGGCAACGGTTTGGCGAGGTGACGTCGGAAAACGTCGGCAAATTATTCGCCATCATCCTCGACGGGAAGGTTATTTCCGCGCCGCGCATCATCAGTCCCATCACCGGCGGTTCCGGGCAGATCTCTGGGCATTTCACGGTCGAAGCGGCGAACAATCTCGCGATTCTCTTGCGCGCCGGCGCGTTGCCAGCCAAGCTCACGATTGTCGAGGAACGCACCGTCGGTCCGGGTCTTGGTCAGGATTCGATCGACGCGGGCAAGCGCGCGGCCTATGTCGGTGCCGCCCTCGTCGCCTTCTATATGCTGATCACCTATGGCATATTCGGCGTCTTCGCCAATATCGCGCTGGCCGTCCATGTCTCGTTCATTTTTGCCAGCCTCGTGCTTCTCGGGGCGACGCTCACCTTGCCGGGTATCGCCGGGATCGTCCTCACCATTGGCATGGCGGTCGATTCCAATGTCTTGATCTACGAACGCATCCGGGAGGAAGCGCATATGGGTCGCTCGATCATTTCCGCGCTCGACGCGGGGTTCAAGCGGGCTTTCGCCACCATCGTCGACTCCAATGTCACCATGTTCGTCGCCGCCGCCATATTGTATTTTTTGGGTACGGGACCGGTGCGCGGCTTCGCCGTTTCATTGGCCCTCGGCATCCTTACCTCGATCGTGACAGCGGTGACGATGACACGGATGATGATCGCGCTCTGGTACCGCTACCAGCGGCCGACCCGATTGCCGATTTAAAGGATTTAAAACTTAAAATTTAAAATTAAACCGTCTACACCGCATCCCCTAATCAGGGGGCGCCGAGGAGGCGGTTTCGTGACAATCAATCCGGGCGATGCGGCCTCAACAAGCTCATCATCCGGCGGATGTCGGTCAATCGCCTGCGCCACATCCGCCTGTTAGCGCCACATAATCCAGGCTAAGTTTTGCGAGGAGCCCATGAGCTCTACGGTAGTTGGGATCGCTTCGAAGGCCGACCGGTCGCTGTGTAATTCCTTGCGTCCGATCCCCCGTAAAAGTTGCTGCGTCCGCGTACCCAAGGAGATCGTTCACGACCCCGATCCCTCCACATACGACCAGCAATTATTGTTCTCGAAAGGCGTCGCCCCCACCTTCAACAGTCCCGACATCGAGACCGTTGATCTTTGGCCGCTGGTTCCTATTCCCAATCTCACCGCAACCGTCCGCAACCTCTCCACCGAAGCCTCGGCCAATCAGACTCGCGTCGACGTAAGCTGGAGCCCGTGGGGCATCGGCTTGCCCCGTACAATCATCGCCACGTCATTTGTCGATCTCGCCCGCGCGGGCTTCTCCGGCAGCGAGCAGACCCTGTCCTGGCCCCTGCCGCCCGCGCTCAAGGCCGCAGTGCTTTTCGGCCTGTTCGTCACGCTTATTCATCCTTACGACAGCGATCCGCGCAATAACCAGGGCGAACAGACGCTCGACGCTTTCCAGACCAGCACAGGCCGCTCCAAAACTTTTGTCGTGCCCGTGCGAAACCCGACCGGCGCCGCACAGACAATCACTCTTTCCGCCGGTCCCGCTCCGGTGGCGCCCTGGACCACCATCGTTCCCGCGACATTCACGCTTGGCGCCGGCGCGCAGCAGAACGTCATGGTCTCCATCGACGTTCCCTCCTCTATCCCACCGTCTCCGCCCGGCACCTTAATCAGCGCCAGCGTCGACATCCTCGCCATCATTGGCGGCACCTATCTTGGCGGCGTCAACATCGCCATTCTGTTCGACGCGTGAGGGGACCATGAGCACGAAACTTTGTCTTTGGTTCGGCCTCATTTCAGGCGCCTTCGTCGGGCTGTTCCTGGGGCTGCTACACGGCGTCGTCTGCTGTACGCCGCCGCAGGCGCCGACTTGGGCGCAACTTGCGCTCGACGGGGTCATTGTGGCGCTTGTGGCCGTCTCCATCGCCGCCGCCTTGGCCTGCCTGTTGTCGCGGCTGGCGGTTTTGCCCGTCTTTATCCTCGCACTGCTGATCGGCGTGTTGACCGGCATCCTGCTCGGCCCACTCGCCTACCATCTTCCTCACCCGCTACTCGCCCTCCTCCTCAGCGCAATCCTCGGCGCCTTTATTGGCTGGCTCATGTGCCGCGTCGTTTGCAGAGAGGGACGCTCCCTCAAAGTCGAGGCATCACGATGAGCACACCTCCCGTTTGCGGCGCTCAGCAACCCGGCTCCGTGCCGGGTCCATTCAACTGGCAGGGCATCGCCGCCTTAGGAGCAGGCGCCAGCCTCATTGGCGGTGGCTATGCCCTCGGAAACGCATTATTCGGCGCGTCCACCCTTTTGGGAGCCTACGTCTTCACCGCCGGCGCGGCCGGCGCCGCCGCCATCTTCGCCCTGGTGTTCTATTACGCCTTTAAGGCCGATGGCTGCATTATCTCGCCGACGAAGGGTGAGACCATCTGCCTCTCCGGCATCGTTCAGGACTCCACGGACGAAAGCTCCACCGCAGTCGACGTGCCCGCCCCCTACGCCATGGGCCCGGCGGGTTTGTTCAATCTAGTGGTCAAGAGCATCTACTTCCGATATGTCAGTATGAATTCCTACTGGGTCTACTGCAATAGCCTCGGCACGCCGCTGCTACCCTGCGTCATCAAGAGCAAGACCGCCTGTGGCGCCAAGATCGGCTCGCTTGTCGGCGTTACGGTCGGCGCGATCGCCGGCGCCTTCGCTGGCTATTTTGCCGCCGCCGCGCTGGGCGCCGCCATCGGCTGCGCCGCCTCTGGACCCTTCTATCTGCTCTGCCTGCTGATCGTGCTCATTGTCGCGGCCATTGTCGCGGCCGCCGTGGCGATCGCCGGCGCCATCATCGGCGGCTGGATCGGCGAGGGCGTCGCCGCGGCGGCCAACAGCGATCCCGTGGGCGATGCCTGGAAGGGACTCTCGCCCGGGGCCATCGTCACGGTCCAGGGCAACTGGATCACCGACCCGGACATCGGCAACAACGAGCTATTCTATACCACCAGCATCAACCGCACCGGCCAGTATCCGACGCCCCCCGACTTCACCACGGCCGACGCCGACAGCACCGCTGCCGACGATTGCCCCATCGCGCCTCAACCAATCCAGTGATCGCAGGCGCCTGAACCAAAGTCCGCCGCATTCGGAACCTCATGCCATTGCTCATCCGCACCGAGGCTGATCTGCTGCTGGCGCTTATCCGCCCGCAGAGCCTTCTCCACCCTTTCCGCAAACCTCCCGCCCTGCTCGGCATCCCGCAGCTTTCGGCCGACGAAAACGCCGCCTGGTGCCAACGCCTCGAATATCTTCGCCAGCAATGCGGCTGCACGGCCGCCGCCATAGGTCTCGGAATTTTCACGCTGACCGGCTTCGTCTACGTCCTGACCGCGGCGCTGCAAACCAACCCCGGCACCGAGCCAGACCACCAAGCCATTTTGTTGAACGGCGCAGTGTTTTTCGCGGGCCTGATCCTCAGCGTCCTGCTCGGTAAGCTCGTCGGCCTGACCTTCGCCGCCCTGCGCTTTCGCCGGACCTGCCGCGCCCTCCAGACTCGCCTCAAGGACCTCCAAGCATGACTGACGTAGACCCGCTGAAGGCTCCTGGCAGATAAAAAAATTGCGCATCTGCCTTTACCCCATTAAAACCGCGCGGCACTTTAAGGCGCGATCGCGAAGGGATAGAGTGTTTTCATGTGGGATGCCAATCCGCCTCGACGCGGGCAACAAGAACCGTCGGAGTGCCGTTTCGGAAGAGGCCCTATCGCATGAAACTCCTGCGCCTTGCGCCCGAGAACACCAAATTTCCGTTCATGCGCTTCCGCCGCGTGAGCTATCCTTTCTCGGCGCTCCTCTCGATTATTTCGGTCGTGCTTTTTCTTTCCCTAGGAATGAATTTCGGCATCGATTTTTC
>DASYNQ010000178.1:0-5426 GCA_036008425.1 Methylocella sp.
GATGGGCGCAGAGACGGAAGAGTCGATGCATCCGCCGAAATACAAGGCTCTTGAGACCGAAGCCGCGAAATGCGTCACGACTGGCAATGACTGCCTGCGGCATTGCCTCGGCATGTATAAGATGAAGGACACGAGCATGGCCGCTTGCGCCGATACGGCCTTCCAACTCGTTGCTGCCTGCGATGCGCTGGCGGCGCTTGCCGCGGTCAATTCCGAGCATACCGGCCATCTTGCAAAGGTGGTCGCGATGGTCTGCAGGGACTGCCAGAAGGAATGCGAGAAGTGGCCCAAAGTCGCCGAATGCAAAACCTGCGGCGAATCATGCAAGGCCTGCGCCGCGGAATGCGACAAGGTTGCTGCTTAACCAACGATTTGGGTCAGCGGCTGGGAACGTTTGTCAAGCATGTGGCATCCCACCCAGCCGCTGCCGTCCTTGGCATCACGCCGCCGCAACGAGAGCCGCTTCCCGACGATCGTTCTCATCCTTGGTGGCCTGCCACGCCTCATTATCCATGGCATGACCCTTGCGGCGGATGTTGCCGCGCGGTATCTAGGCCTTCGGCGACGCTTCGCTAGACGGGCTCGACACTCCCGCGACCAGGATTAGCCTTCTGGGGCCGCATGCCGACGACGCCGCATCTCGAAAAGCACTTTTCCGCCTCGGCCCTTGTCCGCGACATCGTCATCGGCATGGCGGATGGGCTCACCGTTCCTTTCGCTCTCGCCGCCGGTCTCTCCGGGGCCGTGTCCTCGACGGCGATCATTATAACCGCCGGCCTTGCCGAGGTCGCGGCTGGCGCGCTCGCGATGGGTCTTGGCGGTTATCTCGCGGCGCAAACGGATCTCGAACATTACCACTCCGAACTGCACCGCGAGCAAGCCGAGATCAAGCAAGTGCCGGAAATCGAGCGCGCGGAAGTCCGCCAAATCCTGCGCGAACAGGGCCTCGATCCCGCCCTGACCGAAACGGTAACCGCCGCCCTCACCCGCGACCCGGACCGTTGGGTCAATTTCATGATGCGTTTCGAGCTTGGCTTGGAAGAGCCGGAGGCAGGCCGGGCATTCAAAAGCGCTTTCACGATCGGCGGCGCCTATGTCGTTGGCGGTCTTATTCCGCTGGCGCCTTATTTCCTGCTGGACACGGTTTCCCGCGCGCTTCCGGTCTCGATCGCACTGACCCTTGCTGCTCTACTGATCTTCGGCGGCGTCAAGGGTCAATTGACCGGCGTCGCGCCGCTCCGCAGCGCCTTGCAGACGGCGATCGTCGGTTCTCTTGCCGCCGCCGCCGCCTTCGCCATCGCGCGGGTCGTTGGCCGTTGACCGCGCTCCAGCTTGCCAAACAGGCCAAATCGAGCGACTCTCACTCTGCAATCCCCGGTCAGGGGAACGCCGGATAGAGCGCTGGCACGCGAATCGCCGGCGCGTCGATCGTCACCGAGGAATCGCACATGAAACCAATCGCTTTTCTTACAATCCCATTATTGCTCGCCAATCACGCTGCATTAGCGGGATCCGCCGATGGCAATGGGGCGTTGGCGCTCGCCGCTCTCGTCGCCGAACATTCGCCCGGCATTAATGCCATTGACAAGAATGTGCTTGCGAAATTCCTCAATGGGTATGCCAACGTGCGTTATGCGCCCAACAAGAAAATCGCGGTTGCGGCCGGCGCGGTCACCTGCCGGGCGAGCGATGTGGACATCACCCAGCATAGCTGCGATCTGACGTTTGGAGCAAAAAAAGTTGCGACGCACGGCAGGAAGGCGCACGAACTCTACGCGACTCTCGCCGAGGTGGGCGTGCCGCCGGACGGCGCCGCGGGTTCGATTTTTGAGGCCGTGTCCAATCTCGACTGCACAATCGATCCCGCGGAGGTGAAGCAAAAAGGCGGCGGCGGCGCGCACTGCACATTTGCGCCGGCGAAGTGACGGTGGAACAAACCGGATTTGTTGGCTTTGGTATTCATAAAAAAGCGAATCTCGATCGCAGTGGCGGAGAGCGGGCGCTCTGTCGCGGTGGAAGGTGCGTCCACCGTGGTGAACTGTCAGTCGGCCTGGCGCGATTAGCATAACGATCATCCCAAGGCTGGTATCGGAGTATAATCAAGGGAGTATGACCGGGCGTTTGCCACCACCTAGGCCGCATGCTATCGAATTGCCATGCGCGAGCCGATTTCATTTCGTCCATCCGCGGCTGCGACACCGTCACGTTTGAAGCTTTGGGCAGGGCGGATTTCTTGGGCGGCCGTGGCGCCGTTAGTCGCATTCGCGGCACGTTTCGGCCGCACTGTTATTCTGTCCCGCCTACTCGTCCCCGGCGAGTTCGGCATAGCCGTCGCAATTACGATCGTCATAACCACCGCGGAGCTCGCAACCGACGTTGGGCTCGACAAATTTGTCCTCTTGAAGTCGGCCGCCGACGCGCGTCAGGCCTTGGCGGCAGCCCAAGCACTCCAGATTTTTCGGGGCCTCCTACTGTGCGCGGCGGTCGCGGTGCTCGCAGTTCCTGCAGTCACGTTTTTCGGCATTCCCCAAGCAGTGGCCAGTTTCGAGTTTGCAGCGCTCGTTCCGCTGGTTCATTCATTCGGGCACCTTGGCATCAAGCAGATCCAACGTGATTATGATTATCGCGCGGATGCGCTGACCGTCACGGCATCCAGCGTCGCCGGGCTGGCGGTCGCGGCACTCGCTGCGGCGACCATCCTGCCGGACCACCGGGTGATTATTTTAGCCTTTTTGGTCGACGCGGCGGTTTACGCAGCCGCGAGCAATATCCTTGCGCATGCGCCAATGCGGGTCATCGCGGATCGTGGAACGCTGCGCCAGGCGCTAGCCTACGGCCTACCTCTGATGCTCAATGGCGCAGCGCTCGCCGTGATCTCGCAGGCCGATCGGATGGTCGTCGGCCGCTTGTTCGGTATGGACATTCTTGGCGTTTACGCGGTGGTTCTGGGTCTTGCCGTGGCGCCGATTTCCTTGCTCTTGCAAACAGCCGGCACACTCGGCATGTCAATGCTAGCTCGCAGCCGAGACACTCCGAAGCGCTATTTGGAAACCTTTCTTTGGCTGACCTGGTTCTTCGCGTTCCTCGCCTTCGGCTATGCTGCGTTCATAGGGTTGACGTTAGATGTTTTGGTACCGTTCGTGTTTGGCAAGGCCTATGCAGTGGGAACCGATACGGTGATCCTTATTTCCGCGATCGCGTTTTTGCGTATTCTGCGCGCCGGCGGACCGACCGTGGCTCTCTTAGTGTCAGGCGCGACGACTAGATTGATGCTGGCCAATCTGACGAGCGTTTTCGGGATCGCCGCTGCCGCCGGGCTGGCGCAGGTTCATCCGGTTTTGACCTCGGTTTTGGCCGGCGTCCTTTTCGGAGACGTTCTCACTATGGTTCTTTTACAATGGGCAGCCATCGCGCGCATACCAAATGGGATAGGGCCGCTTTGGCGGAGTCTTGCGGTGGCCGGTGTCGGCGTCGCGATCTTGACGACCACGCTTAGGATCTTGCCTGATCCGAGTTGGACCAATCGAGGTATTGTAGCCGCTTCTTGCGCATTGCCGGCGGCTATCCTGGGGTGGGGCGTCTTGTGGCGCTGGCGTCTGCGTGAAAGAAATTGAAGCAAGCGGCTCTCCTCCTATTCAGCATGAACGGGGCAGCGGAAGGTGTGGCAGACCGGCGGTAACCGAACGTACCTTGATCCGGGGTCCCCTTAAAGGCCGCCAGGCTCTCGAACATGCCGCGCCCATCGATCCCGCCAACCAGCGGGTCAATGAGATTTTCGGGATGTGGCATGAGGCCAAGAACATTGAACCTCTCCGAGTAGATTCCGGCGATGTCGTTGACCGAGCCATTCGGATTGGCGTCGCCGTTCCTGCCGCCGCGCGCGTCGCAATAGCGGAAGGCAACCCGGCCCTCGCCCTCGACGCGAGCGATCGTTTCCGCATCGGCGACGTAATTTCCCTCGCCATGCGCGATCGCCACTTTGATGATCTGGCCCTTGGCATAGTTGGAGGTAAAAGGCGTATCGGCTCGCTCGACGGTCAAATGCTGCATCCGGCAGATGAAGCGCAAATTCGCGTTGCGCATCAACACACCCGGCAATAGCCCAGCTTCAACGAGAATCTGAAAGCCATTGCAAATGCCTAGAACGAGACCGCCTCGCCTAGCATGGGCGCGCACGGCGTCCATGACCGGCGCCCGCGCGGCGATGGCGCCGCAGCGCAGATAATCGCCGTAAGAAAAGCCGCCGGGAAGCACCGCAAGATCGCTGCCGGCGGGCAGGCTATGTTCGCCATGCCAGACGACGGAAGGCTTAGCATTGGCGATTTTTTCCACGGCGCGGAGCGCGTCTCGCTCGCGGTTGGAGCCGGGGAAGAGAATTATGGCGGCTTTCATGTGCCGGTTATATTTTCCTCGCTCATGTTTGCTTGTTCGGGCAACCCGCCGCTCGCGAAATTCGAGAAGATTTCCACCTGGAAATTTTCAACGACCTGGTTGGCGAGCAATTTCTCGCATGCGGCGCGCAGCACCCCCTCCGCTGCGGTTGGATCGTTCGTAGCAAGTTCGATCTCGAATATTTTTCCTTGCCGCAGGCTGTCGATACCGGCGATGCCGAGCGATTTGAGCGCACCCTCTATGGCCTTGCCTTGCGGATCGAGAATACCGTCCTTGAGTGTGACAACGACCCGCGCTTTCATCGTTCCGATCTCTGGTAAATGGCTTGGGCAAGGATCGCGGCATGGGGATACCGGTGCCTCAAGGCCGGATGGCCAAAACCACGCCACGGAAGTCGAGAGTCATACTGGGCCGTTGGAAAAAAGTGCAAAACCCGTCCGTCGGCCGTGCCGCCGCATGCCCGGCGGCGGCCGACAGTTGCTTTTGATCACTGGACTAGCTTCGGCCCATTAGCGCGGGGCTGCTCGTTCTCCTGCAAGATACCGAGCCGCCTCGCGACTTCGGTATACGCCTCGACCAGCCCGCCGAGATCGCGCCGGAAACGGTCCTTGTCGAGCTTGTCGTTCGATTTGATGTCCCACAGGCGGCAGGAATCGGGGGAAATCTCATCGGCGACGACGATGCGCATCACATCGCCTTCCCACAGCCGGCCGCATTCCATCTTGAAATCGACAAGCCGGATACCGACGCCAAGGAAAAGCCCGGAGAGGAAATCGTTCACCCGAATCGCGAGCGACATGATGTCGTCGATTTCCTGCGGGCTGGCCCAGCCGAACGCCGTGATATGCTCCTCGGAAACCATCGGGTCGTTGAGCTCGTCGTTCTTGTAGTAAAATTCGATGATCGAGCGTGGCAATTGGGTGCCTTCCTCGATCCCAAGCCGGGTCGAGAGCGACCCGGCCGCGACATTGCGGACAACCACTTCGAGCGGCACGATTTCCACTTCCCGAATCAATTGCTCGCGCATATTGAGG
>DASYNQ010000179.1:0-9922 GCA_036008425.1 Methylocella sp.
CGCCCAGGCGATCGAGGTCGATCTGGCCTGGCTTGGCATTGTGCCGGATGCGGTTTTGCGCCAGTCGGGGCGATTTGCGCTTTACCGCGCCGCCGCCAAAAAACTGCGCGAGGCTGGCCGGCTTTATCCTTGCTATGAAACCGCCGGGGAACTCGACCGCAAACGCAAGCGCCAGCAAGCGCGCGGCCTGCCTCCCGTCTACGATAGGGCAGCGCTCGCACTTTCAGGTTCGGACCGGGCACGCCTCGAAGCCGAGGGTCGACGGCCGCACTGGCGCTTCAAACTCGACCACGAAATCGTGCGCTGGACCGATCTCGTGCGCGGCGACAGCCGTATCGATTGTGCCTCCCTGTCCGACCCGGTGCTGCTGCGCGAGGATGGAACTTATCTCTACACATTGCCGTCGGTCGTGGACGACATCGAGCAGAAAATCACCCATATCCTCCGGGGCGAAGACCATGTGACCAATACGGCGGTGCAAATGCAGCTTTTCGAGGTTTTGGCCGGGCCGGGCAGGCTGCCTTCCTTCGCGCATCACAATCTTTTGTCGTCGGCGAGCGGTGAAGCGCTCTCGAAACGTTCCGGCGCGTTGTCGATCGGCGCATTGCGTGATTCCGGAATCGAATCGCTCGCCGTCGCGGCGGCGGCGGTTCTGATCGGATCTTCCATGGCGTTGCATCCGGTTGACAGCCTTGACGAACTCGCGGCTTCGCTCAATCTCGCCCAGCTCTCCCGGACGGTTGCGCGGTTCGATCCCGCCGAACTCGCCGCGCTGTCGGCGCGCACGCTGCATGGGTTAAGTTTTGACGCGGTGCGCGAAAGGCTGAAAACGTATGATATCGCCGGCCACAAGGCGAAGCCCTTTTGGCTCGCCACGCGCGGCAATCTTTCGACCTTTCTCGATGTGGTTGACTGGTGGCGGGTCGTCGAAGGCGAGATTGCACCGATCGTCGAAGACGCCGGACTTCTGGCGGCGGCCCGCGAAACCCTGCCCGGCGAGCCTTGGGACGAAACCGTCTGGGCAAATTGGACGAAGGTTTTGCAGGCCGCCACCGGACGCAAGGGGAAGGCGCTGTTTCATCCCTTGCGTCTCGCCTTGACCGGCCGCGACAACGGACCCGAACTCGCCGGGCTCTTGCCTTTGATCGGCAAAACTAAAGCGGCGGCACGATTATCCGGACGCGCCGCTTGACCCCATCTGGGCCAGTGACCTCCTGGGTCCCGGCTTGCCCTTCGGCGTTCGCGGAATTCTTCCCCGCCTGGTCCTCCTTGGCCGCCGAGGGTTGGGTGCCTGGCCTCGGTGGCGCTGCCTTTTCGAATTTCGGCTTTGCCAATTCCGCCGATTTTTCGGGAGTGACCACGATATCGCTCTTGCGTTCGCGTCCAAGCATCTGTTCGGCTCCCGCAAGCGCCTCGGCCCAGGATTGCCCAGCAGGTTTGCAGGTGCAGGCAGGATCGAAAGTTTTCTCGAATTTTAGGGCGTTGGGCAAATCGGAATAGGGCGTGTCGCCGTCGAGCGACACGGCGGTATTGATTCCCTGATTCGGGGAACGTGTATAGACGCTGACCGCGGTATTCGGGCAGAGGGCCTGACAAAGGCCGGTCAGTTGGTCCGGATCGCTTTGCCGCACGGACAACTCGAGCGGGAAAAAACCGCCGTCGCAGTCGCGCACGCACACCGCCTGCGAACCGCCGCGTGGGGTGAGGTCGTCGCCGGGCAGAGGAAGGACCTTTTCGAACCGGGGCTGTTGACCGAAAGAGAACGGATTTGAGTTGGACCCAAAGATGCCGAACAGCGATTCGAAAAAACCCCGCTCGCGCGGTTGGCCGGCAGCCTGGACTTGGCCGCGGCAATAGGCATTGTAGCGCGCGGTCAGTTGCTGCCTCGCCGTTGCATTTCCGGCGGGGTCCCCGCCTCCTTGGTATCGAGCAAGGTTTGCCTGCATTTGTTGAATTTGCGCGTTAAGGCCTGGGCATTGCGGCGGCGGGGCGTCGAACAAAAAGAATTGGCGCCGGTCGCAGCCGAGCGCACGCGCAGATCGGATCGTGCGATCGAGTTCCGCGCGCTGTTTTTGCGCGCCGCCGCCATAGTGATTCGAATACGTCTGGCTGCCTTCGCCGAGCGCGGTGATCCGCGCCGCTAGTTCTCCGCAATCGATCGGTTGCGAAGAGGCAGGACCCAAGGAGATGACGAGGGTCACGCCGCCCATGGCTATCCTTAAGCAGGCGCCAAAACGCGTGAATGATTCTCTAAGGGCGCGGCCGGAATGCATGCACGTCTCTTGGGGCGCTTGGGGGTCACTTGCCAAGCCGGTATTTGCATCGAACAATGAAATTGGCGTCCATTCGTGGCCTTACCATGACCACTTTGAGTGCGGCCAGGTCCAATAGATGGGACCGGACGAACATCCGGAAACGGAACGATACGAACCTCGATTGCTAGGTGGCGAATGATGTCATTAGACACTTCATATTCGGACATGGACGCAGGCGGGCATGCGCGCTGCGCTTCGAAAATAAAGCGGCCTGCTGAGCAGGACGGATCAAACTCGACCGGAGTCATTGTCCGGCAAAGTGTAATGGCTTGCGGGAATCGTGATTATCCTCTGAAGCGAGCTAGTTGACACGGTCGCCGCAAGTGACGTGGAAGGAGCCAGGCTCTATGCTGGATCGCGACGCCTCGTCCATTGTGCCGGCCGCCGCATCGGCCGGTCCAAAGCCGTTCGAACCGGAAAATCCATGCGCCTTGCACCAGGCATCCGCCACGACGAGGCCGCACGGCGAACCCGGCTTGAGACATTCCTCGAAACCATAGCCGTCGTTCGACGGAATGATCAATGTCCGGCTTTCGTCCGCTCTTGCCGGCATTTTGAGGGCGAAAGCAGTCAAAATTCCGCCGAGGAAGAAAAGCACCAGGCGAAACAGCTTGCGGCGGCCGTGGGCGCCAGTCGCTATTTTGGCAATCGGCAAGATCAAAATCGACATGAAAATCTCAAGAATTGGCGAAAACCGGGAGGATTCTTATAGCGAAGGCGCTTGAAAATTCTATTAATGCGCCGGAAGGAACCGGCACCCAAGCGCCAAGCTTGACCAATAGAGCATTCCGCGCGCATAGTCACCAGATGACGCGCTTGACCGGCGCTTGCCGGACCCTCATTACGATCACTATTTGTAACGCCTAGCCTTGCCCCTGGCTGGAGCCGTCGCGTCCTCGATCCAAGAGTTCGACTTTGATGCCCCAGGCCAAAGCAGGCACAAGGGGAACATATGCCGTTGCGGCTCTACAATACGCTGACCCGCCAAAAAGATCCGTTCACGCCGATCGATCCCGCGAATGTGCGCCTCTATGCCTGCGGCCCGACGGTTTACGATCATTTGCACATCGGCAACGGGCGCATGCTGATCGTCTTCGACGTGCTTTTCCGTTTGCTGCGCCATGTCTACGGCGAGACCAATGTCAAGTATGTCCGCAACATCACCGACGTCGACGACAAGATCAATGCCCGCGCGGCGGAGCGCGGGGTCGATATCCGCGTGCTGACGGATGAAATGACGAAGGTTTTTCACGAAGACGCGAAGGCGCTCGGCTGCTTGGCGCCAACCGTCGAGCCCCGCGCGACTGACCATATCGCCGAGATGATCGAAATGATTGAAAGTCTGATCGCCAAGGGCCATGCCTATATGGCGGAAGGCCATGTGCTGTTCGACGTGCCCTCGATGCCCGCCTATGGCAAGCTCTCGAAGCGACCGCTCGATGAAATGATCGCGGGCGCGCGGATCGAGGTCGCGCCCTATAAGCGCGGGCCGATGGATTTTGTCTTGTGGAAGCCTTCGAGCCCCAGCGAGCCTGGCTGGGAAAGCCCTTGGGGGCGCGGCCGTCCCGGCTGGCACGTCGAATGTTCGGCGATGAGCTGGAAACATCTTGGCGAGACCTTCGATATTCATGGCGGCGGCATCGACCTCCTGTTCCCGCATCACGAAAACGAAATGGCGC
Source organism: Methylocella sp. (assembly GCA_036008425.1). GTDB lineage: Bacteria > Pseudomonadota > Alphaproteobacteria > Rhizobiales > Beijerinckiaceae > Methylocapsa. The sequence goes on from DASYNQ010000179.1 coordinate 3,995, forward strand.
AAAGCTGCTCCGCCTTCGGGCATGATGCGATGGCCAATGTCTGGATGCACAACGGCCATCTTCAGGTCGAAGGCGAGAAGATGTCGAAGAGCCTAGGGAATTTCGTAACCATTCACGAGCTTTTGCATTCGGATAAATTTGGGGGACGCTCATGGCCGGGCGAAGTGCTGCGGCTTGCGATTCTGAAAACACATTACCGCCAGCCGATCGATTTCACGGTGAAGGCGTTGGAGGAGGCGGAGCAAGCTCTGAAACGCTGGCAAACTTACGCGACGTTTTCAGGCCAATTTGATGACCCTCCCCCTGCATTCATCGACGCAATGGAAGACGACCTCAACACGCCGCAAGCACTTACCGATATTCACGCCCTCACCCGGGCAGGCGTCATTGCTGGATTTTCACGGTTGGGCGATTCCTATCTTGCGCCCCCGCAAGAAATAAAAAGCTCTTCTGCTAAATTACGGGGGTGCTTGCGACTGCTGGGCGTGGGCCGCGTGTGCGAACCTGATTGGAACCGCCCCTCTGCCGCGCTCGACGACGCTCGAAGAAAGGAAGTCGAGTCCTCTATCTCTCACCGTAATAAAGCCCGCGCGGCGAAAAATTGGGCTGAGTCCGACCGCATCCGCGACGAACTCGAAGTCATGGGAATCGTGTTGAAAGACAACAAGGACGGCACCACGACTTGGGAAGTAAAGTAATGAGCGCCAGCACCTTCCCAAAACCTTCGCTGCGCCCTTTTTTGGCCGCCGATCTTCCGCTTCTCAGCGAAATCCGGTTCGCGGCCATCGACGAATTGACGGGCGAGGATTATGACGAGGCGCAACGTCGCGCCTGGGCCTCGGCCGCCGACGACGAGGAGGCGTTTGCGCAGAGTCTCGAAAAAGGCTTGACCCTCGTCGCGTTGATCGGCGGCGCCCCGGTTGGTTTTATCTCGCTTCAGAACGGAGGGCTCATCGACCAGCTTTATGTTCATCCAGCCGTCGCCCGCACCGGCGTCGCGAGCGCGCTCGTTGAGGCGATCGAAAAACTCGCCGCCGCGCGCGGCACGGCAACGCTCGCGACCGATGCCAGTGACACTGCAAAACCCTTGTTCGAGAAACGCGGATTTGCGGCGGAGCGCCGCAACGCGATCGAGATCGATGGCGAATATCTCGGCAATACGCGCATGACAAAAGCGCTCGCTCTCAAAGCCGCGGCGGACGGGCGGCCATGACTCGCGAAAGACTTATCCTATTCGACACGACCTTGCGTGACGGCGCGCAAATGGCGGGCGTCGATTTTTCGCTCGCCGACAAACGCCAAATCGCGGCCTTGCTCGACGGTCTCGGCGTCGATTATATCGAGGGCGGCTATCCCGGCGCCAATCCGCTCGATACCGAATTTTTCGCGCAAAGGCCCAAGCTAAGGGCCGCGCGTTTCACGGCGTTTGGCATGACTAAAAGGGCAGGGCGCTCCGCGGCCAACGATCCAGGTCTTGCAAGCCTCCTAACCGCGGATGCCGATGTCATCACCTTCGTGGCCAAAGCCTGGGATTTTCATGTTCACGTGGTGCTCGGCTGCACGCTTGAGGAGAACCTCGAAAACATCCGCCAGTCGATCGAGGCGGCGCTTGCGAAAGGCCGCGAGGCGATCCTCGACTGCGAGCATTTTTTTGACGGCTTTAAAGCCAACCGCGACTATGCGCTTTCCTGCGCAAAGACGGCTTACGCGGCAGGAGCCCAATGGATCGTTCTCTGCGACACCAATGGCGGAACGCTCCCGCATGAGATCGCAAAAATTGTCGAGGAAGTTGCCGCGGATGTGCCGGGATCGCACATCGGCATTCATGCGCACGACGACACCGGCAACGCGGTCGCCAATTCACTTGCCGCCGTTCGCGCTGGGGCGCGGCACATTCAAGGCGCGCTGAACGGGCTTGGCGAGCGGTGCGGCAACGCCAATCTCGTCTCGCTGATCCCAACGCTTCTGTTGAAGCGCGATTACGCGGAAAAATTCGAAATCGGCGTGACGCCGGAAATGCTCGCCACGCTCACCAAGGTCAGCCACACCCTCGACGAATTGCTCAATCGCGCGCCGAACCGGCACGCGCCCTATGTCGGCGCCTCGGCTTTCGCGACGAAAGCTGGAATCCACGCCTCGGCGGTGATGAAGGAGCCAAAAACCTACGAGCATATTGTGCCCGATGCGGTCGGCAACAAGCGGCGGCTTCTGGTGTCGGACCAGGCGGGGAAATCGAACATCCTTGCCGAGCTGGAGCGAATCGGGGTGCGTCTCGACAAGGACGATTCTCGGGTCGCGCGTCTTCTCGACGAGGTCAAGCAAAAGGAATCGCTTGGCTACGCCTATGAGGGCGCGGAAGCCTCGTTCGAGCTTCTGGCCCGCCGGTTTCTCGGGCAAGTGCCGGAATATTTCGAGGTCGAACGCTTTCGCGTCGATGTCGAGCGCCGCCACAATGCCCAAGGCGAACTCGTCTCGGTGGCGGAGGCGGTCGTCAAGGTGCGTATCGGCGGCGAAACCCTGATCTCGGCGGCCGAAGGCCAAGGCCCCGTCAATGCCCTCGATCTCGCGTTGCGCAAGGATCTCGGCAAATATCAGAGCTTTATCGAAGATCTCGAACTCGTCGATTTTCGCGTCCGCATTTTCCGCGGCGGAACCGACGCGGTGACCCGGGTCTTGATCGAGTTTCGCGACGCGACCGGAGAGAGCTGGTCGACGGCCGGCGTCTCCGCCAATATCATCGACGCCTCGTTTCAGGCGCTGACCGACGCAATCACCTACAAGCTTTTGAAATCCGGCGCGCGATGACGGCAACCGAGGTTGTGTCGCCGCGGTTGCCTCGAAGGCGCTACCGGGCCTCCCGCGACCGTCGCAGGGCTCAGGCCAGACCTGAAGACTTGAGCGCGCCGGCAAGCCCCTGCGGATCATCGGTACCGATGCAGCGAATGTCGCCAGTCTTGAGGCGCAGTTTGACTGCGTCGAGCCCGGAGACGTTATAGAGGCGCCAGCCTGGACGCATCCTGATTCCGAAACCGTTCAGCCAAGTGTTGCGCACTATCCGGACGCCTTCGATGTCGGAGAGCGCAACGCGATAATCCCAAAGCCCTGGTCCGAAATACCAGCGAATCTCGGTGCCGGTCACTTCTAATGTCAGGGACGAGAAGACCCACGCTAACCCGCAACACAGGGCGGATAGCACGAACAGCAACCACGGCCACTGCCCCGATCGAAGAGTCGCCAAGATCCCGATCCAGCGTAACCCGGTAAGAAGAGCCGCAAGCAACAACGTCGTCAGCATCAAGGTGCCGAGCTGCGTGTGATGATAATGCCCTGCCATGGCCTCCTCCGCAAGGACCATTGCCGCTTGAACCGAAACCCACCGAGTGACGGGCTTGTTGACGCTGAGCTTGCCGCTGGCAACGGATTTTCGCAATGCCAATTCCTCGACACAGGGCTCCCGTGGGGAATGCGGGTTAATTCTCGTTCGAATATTGCAGGATGAACCCATGCGGAAGGCCTCGTGGGGGGGCTGGAAACGGCGCCGCCCGCCGTACCGCCGCGAGCCAGGCGGTATCGAGGGCGGGGTTGCCGCTCGCCCGATAGACCGCCTGATGGGTGAGATTTCCCATTTCATCTACAAAGAGGCCGATTTGTCCGACGCTGATCAAATGCTGCGCGCGGAGTTCCGGCGGAAGATGCACTTGGCGGCTGATCAATCCCATCAGCAAGGATTCATAGCTCGCCTTTTCGGTTCCGCCGCTGATCGGCGCGGCCTTGGCCGCGGCCCCAATTGAATAGTTCGGCGCCGGAGACAATGCGGCGAGTTGTTGCGCAACCGTCGTCTTTTTGCCCTGGGCGGGGGGGCTCTTGCTGTCTTGCGGCGCCTTCTTTTTTTGGGGCTTGGCAGGCGGCTCTGGCTGCGCCTTGTCGAGAGCCTCGGCGTCCGGCGTGTCGTCGGCGAGCTTTTGCGGCTCCGCTGGCGGAGACGGATTGGCCGATTTCTCCTTTGTTGCAGTCGCTGCCTTTTCCTGCTCGGCCTTTTCTTGCGCAGGCTGCTGCGTCGCGAGCTTGGGCGGTGGCGCCACGCGAGGCGCTTTCGTTTCCTTGTCAGGTTCTCCCTTGTGGGTTTGATCGTTATTGCCCGATAGCGGCGCATCATGTGCGACTTCGACGTCGTCGAGTTGGGTCTTTTCGGGCGGCGGCTTCTCCTTCACCACGGGCGGGTTCACGAGATCGGGCGGAGGAGGGAGAGGTTTGGCAACCGGTTCGGCTTTCTGCTCACGCGGCATCTCGGCGACAATCTCCACCGGAATTTCTTCCGCGCGGGTGGGCTCGGTGGCGACGGAGAAATCCTCGATAAGAAGGATAGCTAAAATCAACGCATGGGCAGCCAAACAGGCTGCAAGAATCAGGGCGGATGGCCTGCGCGCCTCGCGTTCCAGCGGCACGATCAAACGATCGGACCGATGCGCCGTGAACGCGGCATCGACGGGTTCGCGATCCAGCGTCACCTTGCCCTCGACATCAACAACCGTGGCCTTTCATTTTTCGCGCCCGCTTCAATGCCCAAAAACAAGCTTTCATATGTGCGGATCGACGGTCTCCTTGCGGGTGCCGAGAACCGCGGCCTTTGCCGCGGCGGTTTCGATCATCGGCACAATATCCTCGATCTTTTCGGCGACAAGATAGCGGACCTCCAGGGCAGACTGGATAAATCGCCGCTCCCGCATATGCGCGAAAAGCCGCAGCAGCGGCTGCCAGAAGCCTCCAATATCGGCGATCACGACGGGTTTGGTGTGACGCTCGAGCTGGACCCACGTCAATTGCTCGGCTAGCTCCTCCAAGGTTCCGATACCGCCAGGCAGCGCGACGAAGCCGTCGGCGCGCTCGAACATCAAACGCTTACGCTCATGCAAGGTGCCGACGACAAGGCATTCCTGGAGTCCTGGCAGGGGTCCTTCCCTGCCGACCAAAAACTCCGGAATAACGCCGGTGACGTGGCCGCCGCCGGCGAGCACCGAGCCGGCGAGTGCGCCCATGAGACCGTTGGCGCCGCCGCCATAAACGAGGCCGATGCCGGCCTTCGCCATCGCCTGGCCGAGCTGTCGCGCGGCCGCTTCGAAGACGAGGTCGGCACCTTGGACGGAGCCGCAATAGACACAAATGCTACGGACGAGGCGGGAGCGAGCCTCGATGGCGATGTGCTTCGATGACATCGTCTGCTTGTCGCGCGCCGCCTGGTCAGGGTCAAGCGGGGCTGGGAACCGAAGGCAGCGCGGTTTGTAGTCCCGTTGCGCCGCCGCAAGTGGAACTCATTTAGCGGATCATGGTAATGCGAGATCAAAAAGCCTAGAGGATGATCGCCGGATCGCCCTCGAGGCGTTTGAGCGTTTCCGGTCTATTATGAACCTTCGCCGGCAAGCGAACCACATGTCGCGTCCTTTCTTTTTCAATGCTCCGCCGCCTCAAGCCAAGGCTTTCGCCAATCCGGTGCGGGGCTCGGCCATCCGCAAGCTCTGGCCCTACATCTGGCCGTCCGGCCGGCGTGATTTGACGCTGCGGATTTTCGCCTCCGTGGCGTTGCTGCTGGCCGCGAAGGTCATCACGATCGCCGTTCCCTATTCCTTCAAATGGGCCACGGACGCCATGAGCGATCCGGCGCGAGCATCCCTTTCCGCCGTGATCGCGGGCCCCCTGGCATTCACGCTTCTTTACGGCGGTCTGCGCATCTTGATGGCGCTCCTCACCCAGGCCCGCGACGCGATCTTCGCCGATGTCGCGATGCACGCGGTGCGCCGTCTCGCGCGCGACGTATTTGCGCATTTGCATTTGCTGTCGCTGCGCTTTCATCTCGAACGCAAGACCGGCGGTCTCACCCGGATCCTTGAACGCGGCCGCAATTCGATCGAGACGATCGTGCGCACGACGATG
>DASYNQ010000180.1:0-4651 GCA_036008425.1 Methylocella sp.
TCCTTCACGACCTTTTCTGCCGATTCCTTCACCGGCCCGGATTTCTGTCTCATCTTCGCTCCTTGAAAGGCTACGATGAGCCAGAAATCCTCCCTTATTCAACCCGCCGAAACTGTCTCATAGGTGCTGACGCTGGACAAGCCGCACTGGAACGTTCAGGCGCGCCTCGAACAGAAATTGCAGGAATTCTGCGGTGAGAAGCTAGACGACGAGCCGGCCCCCTCGACGCTACGCGACAAGATCCCCCGCTGGCTCGCGGATTGGCGCAAGCAAAAACGGGCAGCCGGGAATTGATTGCTGGCTATTGCTGGCCAATCCCGGACGACAAGACATTGGTTTATTGCTTACTTGTACCCTCCACAGCTCGTGAAAGAGGGCACTTATGCAATCCGCTCCAATAGACGCAACCTCGCCAGATACGAAAGGCCTCCCGCGCCGCCGCCCCATGCCGTCCCTCGCCGCACTTCCTACGGAAGCCGTCACAGGCCGGATTTTGAACAGCGGGCAAGCCGCTCAATATTGGGGCGTTTCCCTGCCGCACTGGCGCCGCTTGTACCGCGCCAGAAAAGTTCCTGAGCCGATAAGAATAGGCGATCGCAAATATGGCTGGCGGCTTGGCGATCTCATCGATGGCCTCGCCGAGCGCGTTGCCGCCCGCAAAGTCGCGGGGGCCGAGTGATCGATGGCCTTTCAAGCAAAAACCCGGGGCGCTTGCGGCGCCGCCGGGCTCGGGGAATCGTCGTTTCGTAGCAGGATCGACAGCCGGGAAAATAGCCGCCCCGAGCCCTCAGCGCAAGCGCAATTTGCGGCGCTCTCGCGCCTTCGCCGCCAACGGTTGGTGACCCACCTGCACCGGCTTGGGCCGGCGCCGCTATTCCACTTCCTCGACGAGATCGAAGCGGGCGCCATCATCGCCGATCGTCTCGAAGCCTATGCGCGGGGGATCGATCCCGAATTCGTGCGCGCGCTTGGCGGGGATCGCTTCCCTCCGGCCTTGCGCGTCATCGACGGCGGCGACCGATGACCTCGCGTGAGAGACTCCCGAACCGGCGCGCGTGCGAATCGCTCGTTTTTCGCCATGCAGGCCAGCAATTCACGGTTGGCGCCGGGTACTTTCGCGACGGGAGGTTGGCGGAAGTTTTTCTTTCATCGGCAAAACCGGGCTCGGCAACCGAGGCCATCGCGCGAGACGCGGCCGTGACGGTTTCGATCGCGCTCCAATTCGGCGTTCCCATTGAAACGATCCGCGCGGCGCTCACCAAAGATCATGACGGCGGTCCGGCAACGTTGCTCGGCGCCGCCCTTGATGCGCTCGCGGAAGGCGGTGCGCGATGATCTTCTCACTCGTCACCGGGACTCTTTTTCGCAACCACGAGTCGAAACTCGCCAAGAACGGCAAGACGTACGCCGTAGCAACGATCATCTCGAAAGACGGAGGCGGGTCGACGTTCGTCAACCTGGTCGCATTTAGCGACTCGGCCAAGGAGGCGATTCTCGAACTCGCGGCCGGCGATGCGCTAAGCGTGCAGGGCAAGGCGACTATCGGCGTTTACGAAAAGAACGGCGAACACCGACCGAGCCTTTCGATAGTGGCGGATCGCGTGTTGCCGCTGCGCCTCCCGGCCAAGGAACGCAAGGCTCCCCAGGATCGGGACGCGCCTTACCGAGGCGGCGCAGCTACCTTCGATGACAGCATACCGTTCGATCCGATGCTGTAGCAGCTTCGCGCCTTGGTGAAGGCGGAAAAACACACCCTAACCGGAAGCTATGTTCGCTTTCCAAACGAAAGCCGCCCAGAGCAAAGGCGGCTTCCGTAGGGATATCATTGTATTAGCGAGCTAGGCTAATGAATAACTCTAACGTTCTAACCTTCCCGCGTCAACCCCCGGCTTCAGAGCCTCGAACTATCTTTCGGCAGATCACCTGCCCCGAATGCCGTCGCGACCGGATGGCCTCGCTTCAGCGATACCCGCGAAACCGAGCAGTGGCGTGGCGTTGCTTGACTTGCGACGCGCTGATCAGAGACCGCAAAGGACGAATCTTCGTCCCGCACGCGGAGCTTCGAGCATGCGGAATCGATCCTGACAACTTGCCGCCGGTGCGCCCATGATTGACGCCGCTCTCAAATGGGCCGATCGCGGTTTTGCGGTCTTCCCTCTCGTGCCACGCGGCAAGGTTCCGCTCGGCTCGCTCGTCCCGCACGGACTTAAGGAAGCGTCGCGCGACGCTTCCGTCATTCGCGATTGGTGGCGGCGCGAGCCGAAAGCAAATATCGGCATTGTCACCGGGGGCGGCCATTTTGTTCTCGACCTGGACGATGCAGGGGCTGTCTCATGGTTCACAAATGCTTGCGGCCGGCATGGGGCGCCGAAGACGCTGACAGTTCGCACGGCGCGCGGGTTTCATGTGTTCTTCTCTTGCGCCGGCGCGGTGACGAACAGCGCGGGCAGGCTCGCCCCTGGCGTCGACGTGCGGGGCGAGGGCGGATATGTGGTCGCAGCTCCGTCGATCCACCCCAGCGGAGCTGTCTACACGATCGCGCGCGACCTGCCTATCGCGGAAGCGCCGCAGTGGCTCGTTGACGAAGCAATGCCGCCCCCGCCTCGACACATGCCGGAGCCCGGTCAAATGCCTTCATGGCGGTGCGAGGACGCCAAGCTGCGGGCCATCCCCGGCATTCTTTCGCTTGTGGCAAATGCCAGGCAAGGCGAGCGCAACCGGATCACATTCTGGGCCGCTTGCCGATTTGCCGAAATGGTTCACGACGGGCTGATCACACAGCGCCTGGCCGAGGAGCTTCTGTTGCAGGGCGCTTCCAGGTGCGGGCTGACCGGCATGGAAACCCTAACCACGGCGCGCTCCGCATGGAGGCGGACATGAACGAGCTGCCCCCGGAAGACAAAGCTCTGTTGAGCAAGATAGTCGATCTTGGTGAGAGACGCCGAAGGACATCCAAGCGCTCAAGCTTCACACGAGAACAGCTCGTCTCCGCGATGAACGAAAAGTATTGCTGGCTCGATGATGAAAAGGCGATCTTCGACCTTCAGAACTTCGTAACTCGAAAGCGAGACCAAGTGCACCTCGATATGTCCAACCTGTTTGCAATCGAAGAGGTTGAAGGCAAGGAGAAAGTGGTAAGCGCGTTTTCCGCATGGAGCACATCGCCGGAAAGGCTGCACTACGCGGGGCGAAGGTTTAGCGCCGGTCTCCGTCGTCAGGAATGTCATTTGCCCGGTCGCGGAGCTTGCCAGAACGGCTTTTAATTGCGGATGAATAGGAATGGCAACACTTGTGCCGGTCTTGCCCTGGCGCAGCTCCAGGGCGTTATTGCGGACGTGTTGCCGGCCCATGCGGATGATGTCGCCGCGCCGCTGCCCTGTATAAAGGAGCAGAGCAAAAGCGAGCCGTTCGCGGGAGCCAACAGGCCAGCGCGCTTCAAATTGTGCGATGTCGCTCTCTTCCCACATCTTGAAACCGGCTTTCGACGTAGGCGCATAAACCTTGGCGCCGGTAGTCGGGTCTTTAGCGATCACGGCTAGTTTGACGGCGGTCTTGGCGACGCTACGCAGGGCCTTTAGCAGACTTTTGGCAGCGTGTGGCGCGGCGGCTTTCTCGGCAAGGAGGCGTTCGACATCCTGCGATTCCATCCGGGCGAAAGGCAGTTCGCCGCGATCAGTTCGCGCGAGGCTTGTTAAGATGCGTAGCCGATCCGCGCGGGTTGCCGGTGCGAGACCCGAGAAATCAGCCGAATTGAGATAAAGCGCGATTGCCGCCGCGACGGAGCCGGCCGGCATACGGTGACGCGGCGAGGCCGGTTCGATTCCGCCCATTGCATCGTGATAATCCGCCATAAAAGAAGTCGATCCGGGCTCTCCATGCAGGCGAATATTCTTGCCTGAAAACCGAAAATACCAGCGACTCTTCCCGTACCGATCCTTGACGAGGTAAGCGTATTTTCAGATCGATCCTAGCCATGCCGGAATTTCTCCCATGGGTTCTCATCGGTGTCGGCATTGGCCAGAATCGGCTTAGTCGGCACAAGGATAATCCGCCCATCCGGCATAATCTCGCGAACCTCGACGCCGGCCGCCTTGGCACCGCGAAGGAGCCGTGTGACGTCCCGTTGCGTCCAAGAGCGATGGCGGCGGCGCGGTTCCGGCTTTACATCCTTGAGCAGACCGGCAAGATCTATCCCGGCGAGCGGATCGTGAAAGGGCCAGGACGGGGGCGCCCACAGGCTTGGGTCCGCGGCAAGGGCCTCGAAGAGCGCGTCGATTTCAGACTGGACGGTGAGAGAATTTGGCGCGAGAGTGCGCATCGGGTGTTTGCCTCCACCGAAGGTAAATGACCAAGTGCGGCGGCGAGCGTTCCAAGCGCTTCCGCCGCGCGCCTCTATTAAACCCACGCCCTGCGCATTTGATCAAGCCCCGAATTTTTGTCGTGCGCCGGTTTATTCTTACTGTTAAGCTTTCGGCGCGCCGGGCAATAGCGGGTTTCATAATTTGGCCGTAATTAAGGGCACCTCGAAAAATATTCGCTTGAGGCGGGACGATCGGCGATTGAGGTCGCCGTGGTGTCGGTTTCCGGTTTAATGGGCGCCGGCCTTTCATCGAGGCTATTTGAAGCCGCTACCCGCGCAATCGGGAAGACG
>DASYNQ010000181.1:0-15632 GCA_036008425.1 Methylocella sp.
GAAAGCGCCGGGAAACGGCGCCAGACCGCGAACCAGATTGTGTACGTCCGATGCCGGTCTTGTCCAATCGATTCGTGCTTCCGCTTTGTCGATTTTATGCGCGTAGGTGACGCCGGCCTCCGCCTGCGGGGTAAAGGCAAGTTCGCCGTGCTCCAGCATCGCCAAGGCGCGGGTCATCAGACCGGCGCCGATCAAAGCCAGCTTGTCTCGGATTTCACCGGCATTCGCATCGGGGCCAATCGCGATGCGCTCCGCGAGCGCGACCGGGCCGGTATCGAGACCTGCCTCCATGCGCATCACGACGACGCCAGTTTCGGTGTCGCCCGCCATGATGGCACGCTCAATCGGCGCCGCGCCGCGCCATCGCGGCAGCAGCGAAGCATGCAGGTTGAGGCAGCCTTTCGCCGGGACATCGAGAATGGTTTTAGGCAGGATCAAGCCATAGGCGGCGACCACCACCACATCGGGATTGAAACCGTGCAGGGTCGCCACGGCTTCCCCGGAGCGAAGTGTTCGTGGCGTGACCACCTCGATGCCAAAACGCCGCGCCGCGACATGAACAGGGGAAGGCACCGATTCGAGGCCGCGCGGTCCGCCGGGCTTTTCCGCACGGGTATAGACGGCCGCCACAACATGGCCCTCGGCGATGACTCCGGCGAGCGCGGGCACCGCGAATTCCGGGGTTCCCATAAAAACGATTCGCAACTGTCCCGGCCTGATGCTGAGATTCTCTGGACCGCGAGTGATGAAACTCGGCATCGCCGGGAAATCAAGCTTAAGCTGAAATGAATGATACTCTGCCCCGGCACCGCTTCCCATTTCGCATCAGACTTATGCAACAAAATATGCCTTTGATATCAACGGCCTAATCTTCATGCAGAAGTCTTGATTTATGCACACGGCGGGCCGACCCGAATATCAGAGTGTGATGCAAATCACAGCGCACGCCGAAAAGACGTCGTACGGATTATCCGCAAGTGCCGGGGAGCCGAACTCACATTATCGCCGCCCTGCGGCACACGACATGCCAAACGGTCACCAAAGGGAGGAGCACACATTATGCCGAGACATGACACACGGGAGCACGCGCGAGCATTTCTCGGACGCGTCGATAAGGACATTGGCCTTCGCCAAGTAGCCGCTGCCTTTCGCCAAGCGCAGCCCGACATCAGCAAATGGAAGAGCGGCGAACTCGGGCGTTGGTGCGTCGACCAGGCCACACACATCGCCGGAACGGAGTCGTTGGACGAAATTGTCCGCAACCAGGACGTCTTGACCTTGACCGCGCTCGGATATCTCGCCCTGGCCGAAGTTGGTGACGTTCAGCCGCCAAAGTCGCCAACGATGCCGACGCCGCTCCGGCTAAACAGTCTCGAAGACGGCTTCCTACGGGCTCTCCTCGACGAAGCGAACCGTGACGCAGCCGCATCACCCGAATTCCGGAATCGTCTGGAGAAAGCGAAGGGTCGTGTCTCGCAGCTCGCGCGGTCGTTGGGAGGTCCTATTGGAGCCGAGCCCGCGCCGTCTCCCGGCGGCACTCTGGCGGCGCAAGCCTCCAATGATGGCTGGGGAGTCATCGACTTACTCGCCATCGTCTGTGCTGTCGCTGGCCTCGTGGCCGGGCTGACCAAGAAGAGCACCTAGAAACTTCGTCTGAACTTAACAGGAGGCAAATCGTGAAATGCAGCTTGAGCGGCGTGTACGCGTATATCGCGCTGGCCATCGCGGCCTTGGTCCTCGCGTTAGTTTTCGCGGCGCTTTGGGTTACTGCAATTTGGTTGTTCGCAGCTGCGGCGCTCGTCGCGACGGTGGCTTATGTCCTGATACCAAAGATAAAAAGCGAACTTCAAGCATACGTTGCGTGCCGAGGACCCAGCAAATGCTCTATCTCTATTTCAATCAATACGCTTGGCCAGGCTGCCGCTGCATTGTCGGTTGTCTCGTTCATCGTGGCTGCGGCTTTGCAACTTACCGCATTGGCGCTGATTGCGAGCTGGTTTCTGTCCTGGCTCGGACTTTCGATTGAAGTTGCCGTCGCTATTCTAGTAAGGTCCGGCATGTTTGCCTGCGCCATAACGGCGCTGATTCTGCTTGGTGTCCTGACGAATGCGATCGCGTTCAAGAACTGTATGGACGGCTCTGGAGCCGCGCTTTCTGGGCGCTAGCCCGTCGAGGCTTTTGGATAAGCTCAAGATTTACGAGTACAGCTTTGCGAGGTCGATGCAAAAGTCTTGATTTTTACACGCTGGCAAGGGAGGGGCCGCGCGCAAGCGGCCGCGAGGATATGCGCGGTCAGACGCTGATCGCGGGCTGATCTATCGCCCACCGCCACGTGCCGTCGATCTGCTTCCGCGCTACCTCGGCAGTCACGATACCATTTGGAGGCGTGTTGAAGTGAGCGCCAAGTTCTCATGAAGCATCGCAGGCCGCTGCTCCCCGAGATCAAATGTTCGCCCGGCCGCCAGCAGGTCAGTATAAAACTTGCGAATAGCGTCTGTGCCAACTGCAATCCGTCCGTCTCCGCAGGCGAGCGCAGCGTCCGGTTCATACAAGGCGGCCATCCCTTCAACGTCGCCCGCATTTGCTCGAGAGACCAATAATCGCGCCAAATCTTGGGGATCGAGGGCGAAGTCTCGACTTACAGGATTCATGGCGACAACCCCCCTTTGGCGGTTGGTTTCGGATCATCGGGCCGGAAGCTCGGGGATTGGAGGGCGCGCCACTCTCCCGCGGCGGGGCGAAGCGGGTTAGGCCCCGGTGCTGGCGGGCGCGCGTTCCTTGCCTCCGCCATCCTTGCGGGCAGGGGCCCCGTGCTTGGCGTTCTTTCTGAATTTCCTCATGATTCGGTCGCGCTTCAGGCGGGAAAGATAATCGATGAACAAGACGCCATTCAAATGGTCGATCTCATGCTGGAGGCAAGTCGCCAAAATGCCGTCCGCCTCGATCTCTTGCGCGCGGCCATCGCGATCGAGGTAGCGGGCGCGCACGCGGGTCGGCCGCTCGACGTCCTCAAAAACATCCGGGATCGACAGGCAGCCCTCCTGACAGGTTGAAAGCTCCTCCGCAGCCCAGAGAATTTCTGGATTCGCGAGACAAAGAGGCTCTGGCTCGGCGGCTTCATCGGCGCGTTTGGCCACGTCGAGAACGATCACCCGTTTTTGCACGGCGATCTGAATGGCGGCGAGCCCGACGCCAGGCGCGGCATACATGGTCTCGAGCATATCGTCCATAAGCGCGCGGATGCCCTCGTCGACCTCGGGCACCGGCGCGCCCACAAGGCGCAAACGCGGATCTGGGAGGGTGAGTATGGTCCGTAAAGGCATGACCATGAGATAATACCGGCGCCGCCGGAGGTCAATTTATCCCCGCTCCGGCGCAACGCCCGCGTTGTCCGACTGGATCCGGAACGATTTTCCTCAAGGGTCGCCCCGTCTCATTAAAAATCAAATAAAAACAACGACCTAAAGTCCCATCCAGTTTTCCAAAAAAATCGGGCAGACCCTCTTGCTTTTTGTGCACCGCACGTGCATATTGTTGCGGTGCGGCAAGTTTCTTGCCGCCGATGCCCTCCTTGGGTGTTTCCTCCCTAGACTTGGGCCGCTTGTGGCAACGCAGGCGGCCTCTTTTTTGGTTTATTTACCGCTGGCGTTATTTGCCGCTGATCTGTCGTTTGATTGCGGGTGCGTGCTGGCATCGCGCGCGTGGCTGGCAGGACTCGGTGCCCAGGATACCCAATCCAGGTTAACGCGGGAGGTGGCCGAGCCGGGCTGCGAGCGAGTCCCATCCGGCCTGCTTTCGCCCCAGACCCAACCCAATGTCACGGTCGCACCGGTCGGCATGCACCTGGTCGGCGTCATCAAGAATCACCGGAGTTTCCCTGGGGCACTTTTGATCGGAAACGGCCCCGGACCTGGCTCCCGGCGTGGACCCAAAATCGCCCAGCCCCATCAGCGCGCAAGACTATACGTTTTATAAGGGGGGCACGCCGGCCGACGCGTCCAATAACGTGTCAGGGAATCTTACCATCGACCCGACTACCAAAATCATCGCGCCAATCACCAATGTCTTTCGCGAATTCGCCTACGGCGGCGCGACGCCCGACTCTCGCGTGCGGGTATCATGTCCGCCAATCAGAATTTCCAAGGGGAGATCAAGGGCCATCCCGCGATCAAATCCGTCTTCGCCAACTGTCGTCTCATCGGCACTGCCTGGATCCAAGCCAACACGCTAAAGCCCGGCGATGGCAATCTCGATGCCGAAACCATTGGTTCGACCGACCTTGCAAACTCGACGCTGGAAACATTCGTTCAGGGTGTTGGGACCAATTGTTTCAGCTGTCACAATACCAGCGCCGGCAAAAGCTATCTAGGCAAGGACATAAACCTCAGTCACGTGATCTTGAGCGTCCTGCCAAATAACACGGAAACGCTTGAGGCCAATCCGTGACGCACCGTCAACTCCAATAAATTGACTAATGAATAAAATATGTTGGAAAATCACGCTGCGATATAAGCTACAGGTCTGGCACGGACAAAGGATTTTATCGGCACGGGCCATATGGCAATACCCGTCTATCAAGGCAGTGAGACGCCGCGCTACCAAGGAATCGTCGTCTTGCAAGGGCAGGGATGAGGCTTGACTCTTCCATTTAGCGCGCGTCCCGGATGGGGCCTCGAAACAAAAAGCCCGGCTAAGCCGCCGGGCTTTCGTCCTTGGCGAAAGAGAGTTCAGGCCGCTTGCTCGATATCGGCTTCCTCGGCCTCGCTTTCTTCGGTCTTGCCGCGGCGCGGGCCTTTTTGCAGTTGCGTTTCGATCACTTTCAACGACTCCGTCTCGGTCAGTTTTTGCACGACAAGGATTTCGCGCGCCATGCGATCGAGCGCGGTCTCGTAGAGCTGTCGTTCGGAGTAGGATTGCTCGGGCTGTGTATCGGAGCGGTAAAGATCGCGCACCACTTCGGCGATCGCCTTTAAATCGCCGGAGTTGATCTTGGCTTCATATTCTTGCGCCCGGCGCGACCACATGGTCCGCTTGACGCGGGCCCGGCCCGTCAAAGTGTCCAATGCCGCCTTAACGGCGGGGGCATCGGCGAGCCTGCGCATTCCGACACTGGCAGCCTTCGGTGTTGGCACCTTGAGGATCATCTTGTCCCTGACGAATCTCACCACGAAAAGCTCGAGTTTAAAGCCGGCGACTTCTTGTTCCTCGATGGCGACGATCTGACCGACGCCGTGGGCGGGATAGACCACATACTCATGCGGCTTGAACAGTTGCCGCTGAGGGATCGTGGTCTTGGCCGGCTTATGCGCCGGGGGGACCGATTTCTCGCCAGGCTTTGCTTCCGCCATGTTCGTTTGGCCGGCGTCGAGGCGCGCGGGCGCCCGTGCGCCTGGCGTGCTCGCGATGGACAGCGGCGTCTGAGAGTCCAACGTCTTCGCAGTGATCTCCGCGGCAAAAGGCTTGCCTGACCCCTTGGCGGCGGCTTGCGATGTGGCGCCAGCCGCCGCACGCTTCGCCAGGACGCGCGCAACAATGGCGTCCGTTGGGCCCAAAGCAGATCCTGTGGATATTTCTTGCTCGGATTTCTTGATCACCGCCACCCGTTTTTTTGAGGCTAAATCCAGCTTCGAAGAGTTTCCGGCCGGCCTGCCGGCAGGCGGCGAGGGCGCTTGCTTGCGTGCCTCGGAAAGCCTCGCGGCGTTTCGCTTGAGGGCGAGAATCGCCGCCGCGGCCGCGTTGCTTGCCGCCGTGTTTTGGGCAATGCGCGTTGGGGACTCGACGGCCTTTCGCACGGGCGCCGCCGGTTTGGCGGCAACGCGGCGCGAAACTTCGATGGCCGGAGTCTTTTTCGCCGCGGCCGCCGGCTTTCCCCGTGCCGGTTTATTAGCCGGCGCACGCCTTGCCGTCTTGCCCGAGACCGATTTTGCGTTCGCGCGCGCCGACGCGCCGCCGGTAGCGCGGGCGAGCGCCGGCTTGGCGCGCCGCGCCGCGCCCTTCTTTGCGGCGCGGATCGTGTTGCTCGCGCGCGGCGCGGCGCGTGCCGCCGAAGCCTTTTTCCTGGCCGCCGGCTTTGCCGCGACCGGGCTATTCGCGCGGCGGGTCACTACCGCCGTTTTTGATTTCGTTTTGCGCGAGAACTTGTTGGCTGCTAGCTTCTTGGAAGCAAGCGCCCGCCCGGCAGCAGCCCGCTTGGCTTTGAGCAAGGTGGAGTGTTGCGACGCTTTTGCCTTGGTTCCCGGCTGTTTCGCCTGTTTTGTCTTGTTCGCCTGTTTTGTCTTGGACGATTTCATGGTCTTCTTGACAGACGCCATAACAAGCGCACTCCTTTTTCCTGTCCCGCTTTGGAGACGAGACGGCTCTCGACGGCGGACAGACCCTCAGCCGTTCGGAAACTCTGAATTTCGGCCCTGGAGAGGCGCGAAGCGGGATGCTCCTCAACGGCGATCGTCCGCCCATGACTTGGCGGGATGGACGCAACGATATATCGGCGGCGCCGTCAGGGAGGTCTTGTCCCGGCGTCCTTAAAGCCTCCAAGACACGGACGACGGGCGGCCGCCATTTGACGGGCCGCCAAGAAACAGTGTGGCACAAAAAGGAGCAAAGATCAAAAGATATGCTGCTCGCGGGCACCTTCAACCCCGATTCCACGCCTACGCGCCGGATTTTTTACGCGATCGCGGCAACCGGCCGGACAGAACCGTGGCGTTAGTCTCCTTGGCCTGGATTTGTGGAAAAATAAGCCTCTAGCTTGCCGGGTGTGCCGTCGAATGTCTTGGCATCCGGGGGGGCATCGCGCTTAATCGTGATATTCGGCCAGGACCGCGCCATGTCGAGGTTAAGTTTAAGCCATTTTTCGAGACCCGGTTCGGTATCCGGCTTGATCGCCTCGGCCGGGCACTCGGGCTCGCAGACGCCGCAGTCGATGCATTCATCCGGATGGATCACAAGCATATTCTCGCCTTCGTAGAAGCAATCCACGGGGCAGACTTCGACGCAATCCATGTATTTGCACTTGATGCAGTTTTCGACGACGACATAGGTCATGATCATTTTCCTTCGCGGGCGAGCGCCGCATCGCCAGCGCGCCAGTCAACGGCCCAATGCCAAGGGTCATCGAGAACAAATGCCGGTCCCCCTCTCGACTTGCTATCTATCCCATTGACATAGCGCGAAGTCGAGAACGGCGCCATGGACCGGGCCTCCATGGTGTCACAGTCTTTTCAAAACTCCCCAGAAACGCGCCCGCCGGCACCATGACGACGCGCGGAGTGCGGCACCCGATCTATTCCATGTGGATGGTTTGCTTTAGCGCTGTTGGTCCAAATAGTCCAAGGATTTTTGCAAGATTTTTGCGAGAACCCCGGATGCTTCCGCGGCGCTGTCTGGGGAATGCTCAAGTTTTAAATAGGACCATTCGCAGGGCCGAGCGAGGGACAGGGTCCGACAATTCCTCGAACAAGAGAGAAGCTTCGGAAAAGCCGCCTCGGCGCGCGCCGGGAGCCACGACCTTTAGCACCCGCACCCGCCGCTCCAGCGCGATCGTCAGGACATCGCCTGGCCCCACCGGCTGGGCCGGGGTTTCGATCAGCCGCGCATTGAGGCGCACATGGCCCTCAGCGACAAGCCGGGCCGCGAGGCTGCGCGTCTTGGCCACGCGGGCAAACCACAGCCACTTGTCGAGCCGCTGCCGCAGCGTCACGCCTTTCCTTACGTCCTTCCCGTTTCCTCAATAAATATCCCCTGGCCGCGCGATTTCAAGCGAGCAGACCACCTTTGGTTGGAGCCAGGGGATTGGCGCATCTTGCCGCGCCGGGCTCGGCGAGCCCAGTCAGCGTCTGCCATAAGGTTTCGACGAAACCGGGTTCCATGTCGCGCAAAATAAAGACCATGCGGCTGCTGTGATCGGCGTCAGCCCAGGCTGGAAGCCGCAGCGGTGGGTGAAACACATGTTGGACGCCCTGGATGACGACTGGCCGCGAGGGATCGTCGCCGAGCGCCACGATACCCTTGACGCGCAAGAGCCTGGGTCCGTGCGCCTTGCGCAGCGATTCGAGGAAGAGATCGAGTGCGGCCGGCGCCAGCGGCGCCGCGTGGCGCATGCAGAAGGTGCGAATGCGGGCGTCGTGCCGGGTGACGTCGTGTTTTTCGGCTTCGCCTTGGCTGCCGTCTTTGTGAGGGTGGTGGACGTGGGCGGAATGCTCATCCGCTCCGCGCGCCGCAAAGGCTTCCGCGGTCAACCAGCGCCGCACGTCGGGAATTTTTTGATCCGGATCGTAGATTCCGGCATCGAGAAGCGCCCCGGCCGTAGCTTCGCCTTTCGCGGCGTCAAGCAAAACCGCGCCCGGATTGAGTTTTTCCAGCCGCGCGCGAAGATCCCGCAGGGCGTCGCTGCCCGCCGTCAGAAGATCAGTTTTGCTGAGGACGAGCCGGTCGGCCATGGCCGTCTGCTTCACCGCTTCCTCATGTACGTCGAGGGTCGCGTTTCCATTTACCGCATCGATCAAGGTGACGACGCCATCGACACGGAACCGCAGCATGAGATAGGGATGCGCGATGACCGTGTGCAGAACCGGCACCGGGTCGGCAAGGCCAGTCGTTTCGATCATGACCCTTTGAAATGGCGCGATCCGGCAATTGTCGCGCCGGCGTAAAATATCTTCCAAGGTCGCAATGAGATCGCCGCGAATCGAGCAGCACAAACAGCCCGATGTCATCAGCAGCATGTCGCCGTCCAGTCGCTCGACGAGGAGATGATCGAGGCCGATTTCGCCGAATTCGTTGACGATGACCAAAGTACCGGCGAGCGCCGGATCGCGTAGCAGGGCGTTCAAGAGACTGGTTTTGCCGGCCCCAAGAAAACCGGTGACGACGGTCAGCGGGAAAGGCGCGGGCGGCCTTTTTTGCCGCGGGGTCATCGGCGGCGGCACGGCGAGCGAGACATGATTAAAAGCTCAACGCCTGGCATGCTTCTCCGGCGTCTTGCTCTTCGTCTTGCCGGCATGCGCCGTGGCTTTCGCCGGGAAATCTGCCTTTTTAGCGAGTTTTGCCGCGATTTTCGAATGTTTGTGGACCCTCGCTTTGGCGAAGCTGGGTTTCCTTTTGGCGGTTTTGCGTTGCGCTTTTTTTGCTGCCTTGTTTGATGCTTTTTTTGCGGCCTTGCGGGCAACAGGACGGTCCGTGTCGCCGATTTCGCTTCGCGCCAGGCGATGCGGGGGGAGGGCATTGGTCGCGGCGCCCTTGGCTTGCTGGGCCTCGCCCTTCATCGGTAGCGCTCTGGTGTCGGGGGAGAGCGGCGAGTCTTCGAGCGCCGTCCCCGGCGTGGCGGGGGCATAGGCGCTGACGATGCTGGGCGGTTGCGCGGTGCCGACCGGCGAATGGGCCGGCCGTGCTTGCGCGATAAGTCCCGCATAGCCCTCGGGCGCACCGGCGTAGACGGGGACGGGATCGAACGCCGGACGGGGCACCATGGTAATTCGCGTTGCCAACGGCAAGGGCCCGGCAAGGGCCTCTGTTGGCGTCAGAACAAAATGCCGGGACGCAGCGGGGGCTTTGGCCTTGGCCGCGAGCAACGGCGCCATCAACCGGTCGAGTTCCGTGTTAAATTGCGTCACCGCCTTGCCGCGTTTGCGGCAGATCATTTGATGCATGTCGGGCGCCGCCGCCGGGCTATTCATCGATGTCTGCGCCGCAAGGTCCGCGAGCGACTTCGACGGCCGGTCTATTCCGGCGAAGCCGCGATCGAACAAGGCCGCGGCCATAATCGTTCGGCTGCGCAGATTGGGCGCGCCCAAAATCACGGCAATGAGCTTGCGGCCGCCTTGGCTCGCGCTCGCGACGAGATTCCATCCGGCGGCGCAGGTAAACCCGGTCTTCATGCCGTCGACCCCCGGATAGCGGCCGAGCAGATTGTTGTGGTTTGGGATAATTTGGCCGCCGAGCCGCAAAGCGCCAATGTTGAAGAGATTGGCCTCCTCGGGAAAGGTCAGATAGAGCGCGCGCGCTAGGATCGCGAGGTCGCGCGCTGAGGAGACATGCTCTGGATCCGGCAGGCCGTTCGGATTGACGAAATGGGATTGGGTGAGGCCGAGTTCGCGCGCCTTGCTGTTCATGTCTTCGGCGAAAGCCTCGACGGAGCCCGAAACCCCTTCCGCGATCGTGACGGCCATATCGTTCGCCGATTTCACCATCAGCATCTTTAGGGCATTGTCGAGCGTCACCAGCGAGCCCGGCCGGAAGCCCATTTTGGACGGCGGCATCGACGCCGCGCGGGCCGAGACGGAAAGCGGCGTGTCGAGCGCGATGCGATGATCTCGCACGGCGCTCAGCGCCACATAAACCGTCATCAGTTTCGTCAGGGAGGCTGGATACCAGGGCTGGGTCGCATGATCCTCGTAGAGGATCGCGCCGGAGGGCATTTCGATCACCAGCGCGGGGTTGGCGAAGGCATGGCTTGCCCAAAAGCCGAGCAGGGCCGCGAGGTAACCGAGACGGCGCACGCCGGTTTGACGCGTCCCGGCGCGAACCGAGTTGGATCTTACCGAATAATGGCTTTGGCTTATTGGGTTCATGTCCTGATTCCGGCCGAATCGAGGCAACCGTCGCGGCAAACCTGACATCCGCCGCCGTTCCGCGCAAGCGCGATCCGAGGGAGCCAAGGCAAAACTACACAAGCAACGCGGCGAAGGTAGGGCAGGTTGGCGCGATTCGGAGCCGGCTTGAATGTCGCGGGAGGGCGGAAAGGCGTTGTTCGCCGGCGCCAGCCATAGGCCGCGCAAGTCGCCGCCGGAATTTGGCGACCCGTCGCTTGACATATAATCAACAATATGATTGATTATCAACATATCGATTGAATGATGGCCGCGTTCGCATGGGCAATCCCTCACATCTGCGTGTCGTCGGGCAAACGCTATCCGCCGATGACGAGCAGCACGCATTGAACCTGGTGTTTGCCGCGCTCTCGGACCCGGTGCGGCGCGAAATCCTCGACCGGCTCGATGGGCACGATCTGCTCGTCTCGGAGGTCGCTGCGCATTTCGATATTTCGTTGCAGGCCATCTCACGCCACATCCAAGTTTTGGTCCGTGCCGGTTTGGTGGCTCAAGAGCGCACGGGCCGCATCAGCCGCTGCCGTTTCGACGCGGGGCCGATTTACGGCGCAACCTTATGGCTCAATCGCTACAGCAGGTACTGGCAAGCGCAGTTCGATCTGCTGGCGGTCTCGCTGGAGGAGATCGAGCGGGAGAATTCCACGAAGGAACGCAAGCCAAGTCTAGGCAAGCGGGCGCGATCGACGCCGGCCCGCGGATGCAAGCAAGCTGTCAAGTCACGATTGGAGAAATGAGCATGACCGATCATCAAGTCGTAACGCCAGAAGCGTGGGTGGAGGCGCGCAAGCACCTTCTCGCCAAGGAAAAAGAATTCACGAGGCTGCGCGATCAGTTGAGCCAAGCGCGCCGGGATCTGCCTTGGGTGCGCGTCACCAAGCAATATCTATTCGACGGCGCCGAAGGGAAGCAGACACTTGCGCAGCTATTCAGCGACCGCAGTCAGCTCATCGTCTACAATTTCATGTTCGGTCCCGATTGGGAGGCCGGCTGCAAAAGCTGCTCGTTTTGGGCCGACAATTTTAACGGCGTTGTGCCGCATCTAAATCAGCGCGACGTGACATTCGTCGCCATCTCTCGCGCGCCGCTGGCGAAGCTGCAGGCCTTCGCGAAGCGTCTCGGGTGGAACTTCAAATGGCTGTCATCCTCCGGCAGCGATTTCAATTACGACTACAATGTGTCGTTCACGCCGGAAGCCCTTGCCAACGGAAGCGCCATCTACAACTACGCGGCGTACAAGATGAACATGCCGGAAATGCAGGGTATTAGCGTGTTCTTCAAAGACGCCGAGGGGAACGTCTTTCACACCTATTCCTGCTACGCGCGCGGCGTGGACATGCTGAACACCGCCTATCACTACCTCGACCTTGTGCCCAAGGGACGCGACGAGGTGGCCCTAGCCTGGCCGATGGCCTGGGTGCGCCTTCGCGACGAATATGGCCGTTGATTACAAAAGCGGGAGCATTAGCGATGAAGTACAAGGAGACCGCCGAGAAACTCGACGAATATCGGAGCCAAATCGCCGACATTCGCGAGAAAATGCGAAGCGCTCAAGCATCGATCGAGCCCGAGGAAGTCCAGGACTATGAATTTGCGACGCCACAGGGCAAGGCGCGGCTGTCAGCCTTGTTTGGCGGCAAGGACACCCTCTTCGTCATCCACAATATGGGCACCTCTTGTGCCAATTGCACGATGTGGGCCGATGGCTTCAATGGTGTGTTCGACCACTTGCGCGACCGCGCGGCGTTCGCGGTGTCGTCGCCGGACACGCCCGAGCGACAGCAGAGTTTCGCCACTGGTCGCGGCTGGAAGTTTCCCATGGTCTCGAACCAAGGCACGACCTTTGCGGAAGACATGGGCTATCGCCCGAATGGTCGCGCGATGCCGGGCGTTTCGGTTTTCAAGCGCAAGGGTGACAAGATCCTGCGGGTGGCGGATACGGCCTTCTCGCCTGGTGACGATTTCTGCAATGTCTGGCACCTGTTTGATCTCATTCCGGAAGGCGCCGCCGGTTGGCAACCAAAATTCAGCTACGCAAGCTGAGTGAGAACGATTAACTTCAGTCACTCGTTCCCGATCCTCTATGGAGGTGGACGGCCAAAACGCGTTGGCTGCGTCTCGCAAGGTGGTCCCTCAATCGGGGTCGCGGGCGCTCTGGCCTTCCCCCCGCGCGGGCGATGTGACGCGCTCGCGCCGCACGCCGAGACCCATGAGGCGGGCGGGCAGGCGGCGCAGCACCGGAAAAGTGATAAAGAGCCGCAGGAACCATGGCGGCACGGTTTTGCCGGTGCCGCCGAGGAAACGAGAAATCAAATTTTTTTGCATAATAACCTGCATGCCTTGGATAACTTTCGTTGGCCATTCGCGCCGCTTTTGCACCTGCGCCAAAAGCTTATCGCTTGGCGGTCCCTTGTCGAACAACGGCCCGGCGAGAATATTGGCGGCGGCGATCGCGTCTTGAATCGCCAGATTGATGCCGACGCCGCCGATTGGCGACATCGCATGCGCGGCGTCGCCGATGCACAAAAGCCCCGGCTTGTGCCAAAGCGGCAGCCGGTCGACCGCGACGGTCAGCAGCTTGACGTCATCGAAGCTTTCGAGTCCGGCGACGCGACCGGCGAGGAACGGAGCCAGTGCCGCGATCTTTCCCCGTAGCGAGCCTATGCCTTGCGCCTTGAGGCGGTCCGCCGATCCCTTGGCGATCACATAGGCGCACTGCCAATATTCGCCGCGATTAAATATAGCCAGGATCTGGCCGGCGTCGGCCCGGAAGAGAAGCGCCCCGGCATCGGTGGTCTGGCGCGAAAGCTTCAACCAGAGCACATCCATCGGCGCGCCTATGTCAAGTGGCACGAAGCCTGCTTCACGCCGCACCAATGAATGGCGGCCGTCGGCGCCGATCGTCAGATCCGCACGGATCATCAATTGACCATCCTTGGTTTTCGCGGCGACGCCAGCCACTCTTCCTTCCTCCTCGATGAGGCCATCCACTTCCGCGGACATTTCGAGCCGGAAGCAAGGGTAGCGCTTGGCTCTTTCGGCCAAAAAATCCAAAAAGTCCCATTGCGGCATGAGAGCCACGAACTTCGCGTGCACCGGCAGATGCGAGAAATCGACCATCGGAATCGTGACGTCGCCGATTTTGCCTTCAGCTAGCTGAACTTCCTGATGCGGCAACTTCAGGAAATCGTCCAGAAGGCCGAGCTCGTGCATCGCTTCGAGGGTCGACGGATGGATCGTGTCGCCGCGAAAATCGCGCAAAAAATCCGCGTGTTTTTCGAGAACGATCGTATCGACGCCGGCGCGGGCAAGGAGAAACCCGAGCATCATCCCGGCGGGTCCGCCGCCGACGATGCAGCAGCGGCAGGAGAGTGTTTGTGGAGTCTCGCCCATGGTCCACCTTTCCAAAGAAGTCCATCGAAGCACAATACGCCGGTAGTTCGCTTCACCTTTCTCCGCGCGTGGACAACCGAAGCACTGTGCTAACGAGAACTGCAACGGGAATGTTCCCTCCGGGCGCCAGCAGGCCAGAATGAAGCGTGACGTGGCGCTGCCGAATTAGACCGTGCGCAGCGGCTTGAAATTGTTCACCCAGGCGAGCCATGTGCCGAGCAACTTGCGTGGCGGCCAATTCAAGGCCGGAAACGTTTGCAGAATCCGCTACAGATCGAGTACGATGCAAAAAACGATAGATCGCTAGGAGAATGCTCATGGTCGATTTCCGCGTCATTTGCGCGATCGGGAAACACGGGCAGCTCGGGCTTAACGGGCGCCTACCGTGGTGAAGAGTACCCTGGCGTCACGTACAGAGCCGACGTTCAACGATTCCTTTGCCTTGACCAAAGGTCACGTCCTGATCGCCGGCCCGCGAACTTTTGCCTCTTTTCCAGTTTGGGCGCGACGTGATAGAACGGTGGTGGAAATTCATACCTCCGACGATCCGCGGACGATTCTCGAAAAATTTCCTGATCGCGTTGTGTACGTCGGAGGCGGACCGCCGGTTTGGAAGGCCTATGCGCCTCTGATCAGCCGCTGGGATGTTACGCGCCTGCCATACGACGGCGAGGCCGACCGGTATTTCGATCCAAGCTGGCTGTGTGCAGGATAGTGGACGATCGCTCGCGGATTGCCGCCCCGCACGATCAAAAGACTCATTCGGCGTGGGCATATTTCCGCGGAATCGCTCCGCCATGTGGCAGCCGGAGCTTTCGAGCGCGAACCCCCGGTGGTTCTCGGCCACACCCATTCCAGCGGTCACGCTCGCAGGCGTGCAAGGATCAAATTGGCCGTCCTGGACGATAGGAGCAAACGTCGGTGGAGCTATCTGATTCCTATTCGACAACTATTTTATAGCGCTCTGAGCGTTGCAATGGCTCGCCGCGGGCGAGTTCGTTGATGAGCAGGAAAGTGTCGAGCGCACGGTCTGGAACGGCCATCCGCGCGGCGAGCGTCCCGGCGGTTTCGCCAGCCTCGGCCACGGCGATCGCGAGGCGCAACGGCCGCACGGCTTTGACCTCGTCCGGCGAGACATGATGAAAGGAATCGATCGACGCCTGGAAGCGTTGCTTGGCCTCCTCCGTCAGCACGCGCGTGGCGAAAATCAGCCGGTACACGCGATCTTGTTCAAACCGGATCACCGCGAGACGGAATTTCCATTCGCCGGCGCTTGCGGTGGCGGTCGCTGCCGGCATGGTGTTGACTTCGGCCTTTTCGATCGAACTGTCGATTAGGCCGTCGATCCAGCCGGTGGCCATATAGGCCGCAAGCGGCGTCGCCGATGGCACATTGACGCTGTCGAGGCGCAAGGCTTCGGCACCGCCGGCCTTGATGCCAAGAAGGGCCTGGGATGCGTTTTCGAGAACAAACCCTTCGGGAGCGAGAAAGGCAAAACCGAGCCGCCCGTGCAAGAACTTGCGGCCGCGGATCGCCCCTTCGGCGGGATCGTCGCCAAAGGTCATGCCGTCGATCGCGGCGAGATAGGACGCCCGGCCGGTCGTGCCGATGCCCGGGGCGCCGATCTGGCGCGCG
>DASYNQ010000182.1:0-10986 GCA_036008425.1 Methylocella sp.
CGATCCGCTGCCGGAAACGCTAAGAAATTACGCCGGCGCGATCGTTTTCGGCGGTCCGATGAGCGTCAATGACGAAGACACGTGGGTACGCCGCGAAATAGACTGGATCGGGGTTCCGCTTAAGGAAGACACACCTTTCCTTGGCATTTGTCTCGGCGCCCAGATGCTGGCGCGCCACCTCGGTCACCGTGTCCGCCCGCATCCGCAAGGGCGCGTCGAAGTCGGCTACTACCCCATCCAACCGACCGAAAAGGGGCATTGCATCTGCGACTGCCGGTTCCCCAATCACGTCTACCAATGGCACCGGGAAGGTTTCGATCTGCCGTGCGGGGCGACCTTGCTCGCCAGGGGCCAGGATTTCGAGGCGCAGGCCTTCCTCTATCGCGGCAATGCCTACGGCTTCCAGTTCCATCCGGAAGTCACTTTCGCGACATTGTGCCGCTGGACCCTCCTCACGCACGAGCGGATGGGCGAACCAGGCGCCCGCCCTCGCCATCGCCATATCGAAGGGTGGTTCCGGCACGACGGCGCCGTGGCGCGCTGGTCCGGCGCTTTTCTGCGCCGCTGGCTCGCCGGAGGCCAGCCTGGCGCACTCCCTGGCCGGATGGAACCATCAAATCGGGCCGCTCATCCCTCAAGTCCGTTGGCATGATGCGCGTCGTAGAGCCAATCGTAACGGGCGAGCATTCGCCGTTCATAGATTGCCCATCGGCTGGTAATCCAACATTTTCTTGATGCGTTCGAGGAGGCCATCGCGAACATTGCGATATGCATCGAGAACCCGCTCCCGAGACCCTTCGATGGCGGTCGGATCCAACGTCGGCCAATAAACGACATCGGTGGCGAGGGTGCGGGTGAATTCGAGCGCCTTGTGGTGCGCCTCGGGCGAAAGGGTGACGATGACGTCGAAACACGCGTCTTCGAGATCCTCGAAAGTGTGGGGGTGATGTTTGGTTATGTCGATGCCGATTTCGTCCATTGCCGCGATGGCGAATCCATTGCTTTCGCCGCGCCTCACCCCGGCCGACGCGAAATAGACTTGCCTACCGAAGAAATGCCTGCCGATTGCCTCCGCCATCGGCGAGCGTACCGTATTTCGCGTACAGGCGAAAAGCACGGCCTGTGCACGGTTTTTTACGGCGGGCTTCATCCCGGCGGCGCCCCGGCGTGCTGCCCCGCCGGCATCGGCGCTCAGCCTTTCCAATGCAACGCGGCGACGAGGGTGAAAATCCGCCGTGCCGTGTCGTGGTCGCAATCTAGCTTTCCCTTGAGCCGTTCCATGAGTAGGTCGGCCGCCTCGTTGTGAAGAGCGCGGCGTCCCATGTCGATCGCTTCGATTTGCCTCGGCATCGCGGTTCGAATTGCCGCGTAATAGCTTTCGCAAATCATAAAATAATCCTTGAGAAGACCACGGAACGGAGTCAGCGAGAGAATATGGACGACGATCGGCGCGCCATCTTCGTCAACAACCTCCAACGCGAGCTTTGCATCCTGCAAGGCGATCTTCAGTCCGTAGGGGCCGGCGTCCCGCCCCGGCAGGGCAAAGCTGTTTTCGTCGATCAGATCGTAGATCGCGATTTGACGCTCGTGCTCCTGGTCCGCCGCGCCACGGCCGATCGAAGCCTCGTCGAGGGTCACGGAAACGAGGCGATTGCGCTCATTCGGATCGTTCCGGCTCATGATATCCGATGATCGATTCGGAGCGCCACCGAGCGCGCGTGGGCATCCAGTCCCTCGGCGCGGCCGAGTGCGATCGCCGCCGGGCCGAGCCTTGCGAGACTGGCTGCGCCGCATTTTAAAATCGAGGTTCTTTTCAAGAAATCGAGAACGCTCAAGCCGGATGAAAACCGCGCCGAGCGCGCGGTCGGCAACACATGGTTCGAACCGCCTACATAGTCGCCGATCGCCTCGGGCGTAAAAGCTCCAAGAAAAATAGCACCCGCATTGCGGATCCGTTGACCGAGCGCCTCGGCGTTCGCGGTCATGATCTCGATGTGCTCCGGAGCAAGGCGATCGGCGAGCGCGATGCTTTCCTCAAGATCGGCGACAAGGATAATCGCGCCGAAATCGCGCCAGCTCGCCGCCGCGATTTTTTCGCGCGGGAGATTAGCCAACTGCCGCGCGACCGCGGCCTCGACGGCATTGGCGAGGCCCGCGTCATCGGTGGTTAGAATCGATTGCGCGGCGGCATCGTGCTCGGCCTGCGCGAGGAGATCGGCGGCGATCCATTCGGGATCGGCGCCATCGCCCGCAATAATGAAGACCTCGGAAGGCCCGGCGATCATGTCGATGCCGACGGTGCCGAAAACCCTGCGCTTGGCCGCGGCCACATAAGCGTTGCCGGGACCGACGATCTTGGCGACTGGGGCGATGGTCTGAGTTCCATAAGCCAGCGCCGCGATCGCTTGCGCCCCCCCAACCCGGTAAATTTCATCGACGCCGGCGAGCTTGGCCGCTACCAAAACGAGCGGATTAATCCGTCCCTCCGGCGCCGGGACGGCCATGACAATGCGGCTAACGCCGGCAACCTTGGCCGGCACCGCGTTCATCAAAACCGAAGACGGATAGCTCGCGGTGCCGCCCGGAACATAGAGCCCGGCTGCCTCGACGGGCCGCCAGCGCCAGCCGAGCTCGACGCCGAGCGGATCGGTAAATCGGTGATCTTGCGGGAGTTGCCGCTCATGAAAAGCAATGATCCGGGCATGCGCAAAGCGCAGCGCACCGAGCGCCTCGGGGGGACAGCGGGCAAATGCCGCATCGATGTCGGCCCCGCCCGCGCGCAAACCCAGCTTCTCCAGATCGACGCGATCGAATTTCCTCGAATAGCCGATAAGCGCGGCGTCGCCATGCGCGACGACGTCGGCGATGATCGCCTGAACGGCTTGGTCGACGTCCTCCGCGACTTCCCGTTTCATCGCAAGAAGCGCGTTGAACGAGGCCTCAAAATCCGGGCTCCGCGTATCGAGCCGCAAGGGCATGAAATCGCCTCCGTCGCGGGCGCATCAAACGATGCTCGCTTTTGATCGCATTTCTAATAACGCGGGCGGCAACCCGCCGGGCGGCCGCGCGCTAAAGCAGTTTCTCGATTTCCTTTTCGAGTCCCTTGGGTGCCGCCGCCGGCGCGAAGCGAGCCGCTACCCCGCCTTTTCGATCGATAAGGAATTTCGTAAAATTCCATTTGATCGCCCCGACTCCCTTGGCTTCGCCCTTGAGAAACCGGTAAAGCGGATGAGCCCCGGCGCCATTGACATCGATCTTGCCGAGCATAGGAAATGCCACATTATACTTGCGCGAACAAAATCGCGCGATTTCTGCGGCATCGCCCGGTTCCTGGGCGCCGAATTGTTTACACGGAAAGCCTAAAACCGCAAAGCCTCGGGCATAATATTTGCGATAAAGCGCCTCGAGCCTTCGTACTGCGGCGTAAAGCCACATTTGCTCGCGGTGTTTACCGCGCTTGTTCCGGCATCCGTGCAAAGCGGATGTAAGCCGATGGTGTCCTGCTCGTCGAAAACCAATGACTCCGCCCTTCGCGCCATTGTGGTTTTCGGCAAAAAAATCGGCGATGGTTGCCGCACCACTGCGGCGAACCCTTCGATATTGTTGCTCTCCGCGCGGGCCTCTGAGCCCTCGAAAGCAGCCCTCGCCGCTCCCGCGTGTAGAAATGAAAAAGACGGGCAATTTGATCGTTCAACCCGGCGATTCACCGCGGCGCGCGCCGACGGGGACTCGACAATGGTTGTGGGATATTATAACATTACGTAAAATCCGCTCGGCACAACGCGTCCCGTCACGCCGCCATGGAATAAGCCATGCTGTTCGCGCCCTTCGCTAGACCGAAAATCAGTGCCTTCGCCCTGACAATTGCCGCCATCCCCGCCTTCGCCGAAAGTCCCGCGCCGGCACCGCCGGCTGATCGCGGCACAAGCCAGATCACCCTCGATACGGTGGAAGTCATCTCCGAGAAGCTCGATATCGCCCGCTTGCAGATTCAGCCGAGCCTCGGCGCCAGCACTTATTATTTCGGCCCGGAGGCGCTGGAGACGATTCCGCAAGGCGAAAATGCGCCCCTAAACCAGGTCCTGCTGCAGATGCCCGGCGTTGCGCAAGACAGTTTTGGTCAGGTCCATGTGCGGGGGGAGCATGCCAATGTGCAATTCAGGATCAATGGCGTGCAATTGCCCGAGGGTCTCTCGGTCTTCGGGCAGGCGCTCGAATCTCGCTTCGCCCGCAGCATTTCGCTGCTCACCGGCGCCTTGCCGGCGCAATATGGATTTCAAACCGCCGGTGTATTGGACATTCAGACCAAGACGGGCATCACCAATCCAGGCTTCGCTCTCTCAATGTATGGTGGAAGCTTCAATTGGCTGCAGCCCAGTTTCGAATATGGCGGACGGGAGGGCCCGGTCGATTGGTTCTTGACCGGCGATTATTTGGGCAACGATCGTGGCATCGAAAATCCGGCCGCGACATTCAACGCGATCCACGATTCGACGCAGCAATTCCACGGTTTTGCCTATATGTCCGGCATTATCGATCCGGATACACGAGTGAGCGTGATCGGGGGCGCCTTCAACGGGCGCTTTCAAATTCCCAATAATCCCGGCCAGAGTCCGTCTCTTGGCCTCAATGTGCTTGGGACGACGTCGTTCAACAGCAATCTTCTCAACGAGGTTCAGCACGAGGCGACGCAATTCGGCGTGCTGTCGCTGCAAAAACATATCGGCGATATCAATCTGCAAATCTCGGCCTTCGTACGCAACAGCGTTCTGTCCTTCAGCCCGGACGTCATCGGCGATCTCCTCTTTAACGGAATTACCCCATTTGCCCGGCGATCCGATCTGGCCGAAGGTATTCAGGCGGACGCCAGCTGGCGGATCAACGACAGCCATACATTGCGCGGCGGTTTTCTCGGGGAGGTTGAAACCACCGCGTTCGACACCAAATCCCTCGTGCTGCCGGTCGATGCGACGGGCGCGCAGACATCCAATATGCCCCTCGGCATAGTCGATAATGGCGCCCGCACCGGCGGTCTTTATGGCATTTACCTGCAAGATGAATGGCGGATTCTGCCCGCCCTGACCCTCAACTATGGCTTCCGCTTCGATGGGGTGAACGAGTTCACCAACGAAAATCAAATAAGCCCGCGCGTAAATGCGGTGTGGAAAGCCACCGATACCACGACAGTGCACGCGGGCTATTCGCGTTATTTTGTGCCGCCGCCCTTTGAGCTCGTCGCGCCGACCGCCATCGCTCTCTTTAACAATACGACCGCGGCTCCCTCCGTCCAGCAGGACGATACCGTTAAGGCGGAACGGTCGCACTATTTCGATCTCGGGATCAGCCAGATCATTGTTCCCGGCCTCACCGTTGGTCTCGACGGCTATTACAAACTGGCAACGAATCTGATCGACGAAGGCCAGTTCGGCGCGCCAATCATCCTGACAGCGTTCAATTACGCCAAGGGCCGCATCGGCGGCGTGGAGTTCACGTTGAGCTACGATCAAGGGCCATGGTCGATCTATGGCAACGCAGCATATTCGCACGCCGTTGGCACCGACATTGTCTCCGCGCAGTTCAACTTCGCGCCAGACAAGCTCGCCTACATCGCGCAAAATTACATTCATCTCGACCATGATCAGACATGGACCGCGTCGGCGGGAGCTGCCTACACATTCAACCAAGGCACAAAATACCCAACCCGCGTGTCTGTGGATCTCTTGGTGCAAAGTGGCTTGCGCGCGAGCACGCCAACTGTGCCAAACGGCGCGTCCCTGCCGGAATATGCGGCGGTCAATGCGAGCATCGTCCAAAAGCTCGATCTCGGTATCGGGCAAGGGACGGAACTGCGCCTCGATGGTTTGAACATCGGCGACGCAGTTTATGAAATCCGCAACGGCACGGGCGTCGGCGTAGGCGCGCCGCAGTTCGGCATCCGCCGCACGATCCTTGCTGGATTGACCCAGCGGTTTTGATCCGCGCGCGGAATGTCAGTGGGCGCTTTGGCGGGAGACATCGCCCGCGCCCCCGGAACGAAAGGAAAGCCGCCGCGGCAATTCGCGCCTATCGTGCTTCCGGCCGTCATACGTTAAAACACGGCAATGGCGGCGGACCCGCTCCGCCGGAATTTAGCGAAGCCGGTATCAGGTTCCGCGCCGGCCAAAAGAACACGAGGAGGGGAAACGACATGACGGGCACGAAAGATGGCCGGCCGGCCGGGAAAAGCAGGCTTCGCGGTTTTACTGCAACAATTTTGGCGGCATTGGCGCTTGGCGCGATCCTTTGCGCCGCCCCAGTCCTGGCGCAAACGGCATCTCCCGCGCAGGACGCTGCGCCCGCGGCCGCGCCGCCTCCGGCTGCGGGCGCGGCAGTTGCACCCCCGCGAGTTGCGCCCCCGGAGGCAGTGGCCGCCGCCGAGCCTGCCGCGCCGGTCGCGCCGCCGATGGAGGAGCCTAAATCTCCGCCTCGCATAACCGATGCCCTGCTGCCTTCGGCCTTGCCGCGCGATTTATCGCCTTGGGGAATGTTTCTCAGCGCCGTGCCTATCGTGAAAATCGTCATGGTGGGGCTTGCTTTCGCCTCGCTCGCGACCTGGACCGTTTGGCTTGCGAAAACGATTGAACTCTGGAACGCGAGGCGCTTGGCGCGGCAGGGCCTGGAGGTGCTCGGCAGCGCGAAAAGTCTGCGTGCGGCAGAAAAGGAACTTGCGCAAATGCGCTCGCCCGTGGCCCGGTTCGTTGCGGCGGCGGCGGGTGAAGCCGATCGTTCGAATGGTCTTGCACCGGAGGGCGTCAAGGACCGCGCCGCCACTTTGCTTTCTCGCATCGAGGCGCAAGCGGGACGGGCGATAACGCGCGGAATTGGTGTTCTCGCCACGATTGGCGCCACGGCGCCCTTTGTCGGTTTGTTTGGAACCGTCTGGGGGATCATGGATAGTTTTATTGGGATATCGAAAACCAATACGACCAATCTCGCGGTGGTGGCGCCGGGCATCGCCGAAGCCCTGCTTGCGACGGCGATGGGACTAATCGCGGCCATTCCCGCCGTCGTGATGTATAATGCTTTCGCGCGTGGCATCACGGGCTATCGCGCGACGCTCGGCGACGCGGCGGCGGAAGTTCTCCGCCACTTGTCCCGCGATCTCGACCGCGACGCCTGCCGGCGCCAAAATGAAGATGCGCCGATCGTTTCCCTGCGCCGGCCGGCGGAGTAAGCGCACGTGGCCATTCGAGGCTCGCAGCAAGAGGACGCTTTCGAGGAAATCCACGAGATCAATGTGACGCCGTTCATCGACGTCATTTTGGTTCTGTTGATCATTTTCATGGTGGCGGCGCCGCTTTCCACCGTCGACGTCAACGTCGATCTCCCGGCGTCCACCGCGAACCCCGCACCGCGCCCCGATAAGCCTCTGTTTTTGACCGTGAAACCGGACCTTACGCTGGCGCTCGGCGAATCTCCCATCGCGCGGAGCAATTTGGCTGGCGCCCTCGATGCCGAGACGCAAGGCGACAAGGAACAACGTGTCTTCGTCCGCGCCGGTCGCGCGGTCCCTTATGGCGAGGTCATGGAGTTGATGAACCTCCTGCGCGGCGCCGGCTATTTGAAAATTGGGCTCGTCGGCATGGAAGCCGCGCGCGGGAACTCCGCGACACCCGGTGAACCCGCGCACGGGGCAACGG
This sequence comes from Methylocella sp., assembly GCA_036008425.1. Classification (GTDB taxonomy): domain Bacteria; phylum Pseudomonadota; class Alphaproteobacteria; order Rhizobiales; family Beijerinckiaceae; genus Methylocapsa. The sequence continues at coordinate 7,680 of DASYNQ010000182.1, forward strand.
AGACGAAATCCCCGGAGACCAAGCCAGCGGAGATGAAACCATGACGATGACCGCGAGATCGTTTTTGCTGCCCGAGGAAGACCCAGAGCTGCGGCGGTGGCTCATGGCCGCGGCCTTCGTTACCGCCGCGCATGGCGGGCTCGTTTTATGGCTCATGAACAAGCACGACGCGAACCTCGCCGGCGCGCCACCGGCGGCGATTATGATCGAGCTTGCGCCTATGGACGTCGCGCCTCCAACGGAGACGCCCCCCGAAACCACGCCGGGAGGACCTCAAATGACACAGGCCGATCCCGAAGAAGTCGAACCGCCGCAAGCAATGGCGGTTCCGGAGCTTCCCCCCGCACCGAAACCCGCGGTGGTTTTGATAACCCCGCCGAAGCCAAAACCGAAGCCGAAAAAAATCGTGAAGGAAACGCCGAAGCCCCCGGCGAAACGGGTGCGCGAGCCGCCCGCACCGCGCACCAGCGCGCCCCGCACGGCAACGGCATCCAAAGCCGCAGCATCGCCGGCCTCGAACGCGGCGGAGGCTGCCGCTTTCCGCAGCGCGTGGTCGGCGGCAATGGGGTGGAACCGGCATTACCCCGAGGCGGCGCGGGCCCGGGGCGAACAAGGCACGGTCCGGCTCGCCCTCACGATTGGCCGCAGCGGCCACGTCATGTCGGCGCATATCGTCCGCAGCTCCGGATCCTCCACGCTCGACCAAGCGGCGCTCGAAATGGCGCGGAGCGCCACCGGGCGGCCGTTGCCGCCGGAGATGGGATCAAGCGTCAGTCTCATTGTGCCGGTGCGGTACAGCATAAAATAGAAGGACGAATGGCAGGATGCGCGCGCGCAAAACGTTGTCCGGCCACGTTCAGCTTGACATTAAAAAACCGCCGGGAAGTTTACTTTTCGGGCAAAGCGAAAGATAAGTTCCCTTGCCTGGCCGGACCTTTGCCATCCCTCCCGGTCGCGCCGGAGAATTTTCATGATCGACCGTCGGCTCTTTGTCAGTGAACTGCTCGCTTGCGGCCTCTCGTTGGCGATCCTTCCCACCGCATCTAACTCGAAATCATTTGCGGCGGCGGCGCTCGGCGCCCTCGACAAGGATAACGACGGCACGCTCGATCTCGCCGAGGTGAAGGACGCCGCCGCAAACGTGTTCGATAAGCTCGACAAGGACAGCGACGCCACGCTCGATCGTAAGGAGTTAGGCGGTCGCGCCGGCAAGACACAGCTCAAGCAAGCCGACCCGGATCACGACGGAACCTTGACGAAGGGAGAATATCTCGGCCTCGTCGAAAAGCTCTTCAACGCCGCCGATGTCGACAAGGATGGAACCCTTACCGCGAAGGACCTTAAGTCAAAGGCGGGGCGCGCGCTCTTGCGCATGATCCAACCGTAACCCGCGAAAAATTTTTCCGCGATGCCCATGAAACAGTTTGCCGGGGCAACGATCCGTCCTCTCCCGCGTTAACTACTGTCGCGTTTGAATTTCGTCGAACGGTAAGGTCAATGCCCTCAAAACTCGATCAATTGAAAGCGATGACGACCGTTGTCGCCGATACCGGCGATGTGGACGCCATCCGCCGCTTCGGGGCTGTGGATGCGACGACGAATCCGACGTTAATCCTGAAAGCGGCGCACATGCCGAATCATGCGCGTCTCTTGGAGGAAACCGTTCGTTGGGGCCGGGAGCACAATCGGTTGACAAGCGAGATCACCGACCGGCTCGCCTTGAAATTCGGGCTGGAATTGGCCGAGATCGTGCCTGGCCGGGTATCGACGGAAGTCGATGCGGATCTATCTTTCGATATCGAGGGAACGGCGGCCAAGGCCCGCGCGATCATCGCCGCATACGAAAAGCTGGGGTTAAGCCGCGAGCGCATCCTGATCAAAATCGCCGCGACCTGGGAGGGGATCCGGGCCGCCGAGATTCTGCAAGGCGAGGGTATCGACTGCAACATGACATTGGCTTTCTCGCTGACCCAGGCCGCCGCTTGTGCCGATGCGGGAGTATTTCTCATCTCGCCTTTCGTCGGGCGTATTCTCGATTGGTACAGCAAGGCCGAGGGCAAGAGCTATACGGCTGAGACCGATCCAGGCGTCCTCTCCGTGCGGCAAATCTACAATTATTACAAGACCCACGGGATCGAGACCGTCATCATGGGCGCGTCGTTCCGCAACCAGGGCGAGATCGAGGCTCTGGCCGGTTGCGACCGGCTGACCATTGCGCCGCAATTGCTCGAAGAACTCTCGCGCGACATGGGCGATCTGCCGCGCCGGTTGGATCCTTCGGCGGCCGCGACTCACGTCTCAGCCAAGCTCTCACTCGACGAAAAGTCCTTCCGTTTCATGTTGAACGAGGATGCCATGGCGACCGAGAAGCTCGCCGAAGGTATCAGGGTTTTTGCCCGGGATTTGCGCGCGCTGCGCGAGCAGGTGTCGAAGCGGTTGCAGGAAGCCGCTAAGCTGCCGCCGCGCGCGAAATGTAAAATCGCCGGAAAGCCCGTGGAATTCCACTTATCAAGATGCTTCGGATAGGCCGTGCCCACCCCGCGCGAACGTCAGTATCGCGCGGGTGCCTTTGTGCAACGGGTCGAAAACGATCTTGCCACCGAGCTTAACGCCCATCGCCTGGATGATGATCGTGCCGAGCCCCTTGGGGGCTGACGATGCCCCGTTCGCGGAGCCGATGCCGTCATCTTCCACGCTAAGCTCGGCGCTATGAGCGTTGATGGCGCGCAGCCGAACCCAAATCTGGCCCTTGCTGGCCAGATAGGCATGCTTCTTTGCGTTGATGACGAGTTCGGTGACCAGCACGCCGGCCGCAACCGCGCGATCGGGGTCAATCTCGACCGGATCGGCGTCGAGCGTGAGCTCTGCCCCGTCTTCCTCGATGGATCGCCGCAAGTCGTCGATCAAGGATTTCAGATACAGCTCGAGCGATACCGATCGAATGTCGTCCGACGTATAGAGGTGGCGGTGGACTCGGGCGACCGCGTGAATACGCGCCTCTGCGTCGCTCAGAGCCGCGCTCACCTCTGGGCGTTGGGCCCGGGAGGCGTGCAGCCGCAGCAGCGAGGCAACGATCGCCAGGCTGTTGCCGCAGCGATGATTGACTTCGCGCATCAAGAGGGCCCGTTCCTCCGCCAGGGCTTTGAAGCGATCGCGCGCGGTCCGCACCTCCGCTTCGGCCGTCTTTTTGGCTCGCCGCGTCGTCGTCGCCGCAAGCGCCGAGCCGAGAGCATGCAACAAGAGCGTCCGGAAGTCGCCGCTCACGTCCTTGACGACGTAGTCGGCGGCTCCGGCCCTGAGCGCCGCC
>DASYNQ010000183.1:0-17929 GCA_036008425.1 Methylocella sp.
GGCTTCTTGTCCGCGCCCAAAAATCCGGTGACCTTCGGGGTGTTTTTAATCAGATGGTAGACATCGTCGGAAAGAGTGCATTTGACCAGCACATAGCCGGGAAAGAATTTGCGTTCCGAATTGATCTTACGGCCGCGGCGAATTTCGACGATATGCTCTGTCGGGACAAGAATTTCCTCGAATTGGCTCGAGAGACCGCGCTGCGCCGCCTGCTCCTTGATGGATTCGGCGACCTTTTTCTCGAAATTCGAATAGGCGTGAACGATATACCAGCGCATGCTCATCGGGACAGCTTCAAACCTCGTTCACGAAAGCCCTGCTCCAGGGCGTGCCTTGCGCAAGCGAAAACGCCGGATCACGCGGATAGAATGATCACATTCATTCAATTAAACAATCTCCTAACCTTGCTTCAAAACCTTGCTTCAAACTAAGGCGTCGGGTTTGATCGTCCGCCCGAGCCTGTCCCTAAAATAGTTGCTCGCCTTTTTGGACTCCGACAGGCTCCAACTCTATGATTTTGAGCTGCGTCCTAATCGATCAAATGGTTCCATTTGATCGGGACGCGCGCTAATGGCCTAAACTCAGGATGGCGGTGACGACGAAGCGCAGAGCCTGATCCACCGCGACGAAAAATAGGCTGGCAAGCAGGACCATGAAAATAACAAGCCCCGTGGTTATCAGGGTCTCGCGGCGCGTAGGCCACGTAACCTTGGCGCCCTCGGCGCGGACCTCTTGAAGGAATTCCAAAGGGTTAGTCATTTCTTTGGTATTCCGTACCTTTAAAGTTGCTTACGTTGCGCCGGTTCGCGACGGTGCCGTGTCACGTCCCGCTCACGACCACGATAAAAAGGCATCGCCAAAAAATCAGGGCGCGGAACCCGAAGGCCACGCGCCGCAATGCTTCTTATAGTCAATGGCGCGAGGAACGCAAATTCAATTTTTTGGCTGGCCGGAATGCCACGCACGCGCGCCCTCAAAACCTGGCGGTAAGGATTTGGACTGGCGGTAAGGACTTAGACTGGCGGTAAGGACTTGGAGATGTGACGCCGATGACGGGCGCCGGAACAAATCGTACCAAGGAAAGCCGCGGCGGCGGCCCGGCAATCATCCTGGTGCGCCCACAACTCGCGGTCAACATTGGCATGTGCGCGCGGGCGATGGCCAATTTCGGGTTGACGGATCTCCGTCTGGTATCGCCGCGCGAGGGCTGGCCCCGGTCCGGCGCTTATCGAAAAGGCGCTTATGCCGCCGCGGCTGGCGCCGTGCATCTGCTCGAAGCCGCGGCCCATTTTGAAACCCTTGAGGACGCGGTCCTCGACCTCAATTTCGTTTGGGCGACGACCGCCCGCGAGCGGGGCCAGCACAAGCAAATTTTGACGCCCGCCGAAGCGATGCCGGAATGCGCGCGCAAAATCACGCACGGCGAAAAACATGGCGTGCTGTTTGGACCCGAGCGCACCGGACTCGCCAATGACGAAGTGGCGTTGGCCGATACGATCATCACCTTTCCGGTCAATGCCGCCTATGCCTCGCTCAATCTGGCGCAAGCGGTGCTCTTGACCGGGTACGAGTGGGTGCGCGCCGTGACCGATGCCAGGGCGCCGTTCGCCATGGTCCAGCGCTCGCCCGCCGCGCCACGCGAAATGGTGTTGTCTTTTTTCGCTTATCTCGAAGGCGAACTCGAACGCTCCGGCTTCTTCCGTCCCGCTGGCAAGCAGCCGGTCATGCGGCGCAACCTGCGTAATATGTTCCATCGCATGCAACTCACCGAGCAGGACGTGCGCACCCTGCGCGGCATGGTCGTGCGCCTCGTTGAAGGGCCACGGGCCGCTGCTGCGCCGGACAAACTGCCCGCCGGAGGCGAGGCCACCCCGTCCCCGGATTCCAGTGATTCGTTGGCCCGGGATGACGGATGAACCAGGCGTCCGGATTGGGCAGCGGGGCCGGCTCCAATAGTTTGAAGCTTGGGTTTGCCGCGGGCGCCGATCAAATTCGCGACAGCGACTCCTGCAAACGCCGAGGAGCACAATTGCGGCCCGCGCCGTTGGCCAGGCCATCGAAGACACAGTGCAATATACGGCTATAGATAGCAATAACTGTCGTTGGAAACCGCTCATATAAACCTCCTGGGCCCAATAGATTACAATCGATGGATATAGCCCATGGTTTCTGGCAATATACTTAGCTTCGCAATGGCATTGAAGAGGTCGGCGGTTCGATTCCGCCTGGCCCATCAACCACTCCTCGAACTGCCAGATTACGGCGTCCCGTCGCCTAAAGTGCCGCGTTCCGCCAACAGCCTCGCGATCGTGGCGCGCAGCTCGGCGACGCCTTCGCCACTGCGCGACGAGGTGAAGATCGCCTCCGGAAACGCGGCGGGACGTTTGTTCACGAGGGCGAGCGTGGAGGCGAGGCGTCCTGCCCGCTCGGCAGCTTTCACTTCGTCTTGCTTCGTCAAGACGATTTGATAGGACATCGCGGATTGATCGAGAAAATCCAGCATCTCAATGTCGATCGGTTTTGCGCCATGACGGCCATCGATGAGAAGAAACACCCGCAGCAACGGCACCCGGCCGCGCAAGAAATCCCCTATCAGCCGGGTCCAGGACGCGGTCTTTTCCTTTGATGCCGCGGCATGGCCATAGCCGGGCATATCGATCAGGCGCAATGTCGCGGTTTCTCCGTCGCCGCCAAGCACGAAAAAATGAAGTTCGCGCGTGCATCCCGGCGTATGCGACGTGCGCGCCAGCGTTTTGCGATTGGTCAACGCATTGAGGAGCGAGGATTTTCCCACGTTGGACCGGCCGGCGAAGGCGACCTCCGGCGGGCCCGGCGGCGGCAATTGGGCGGCGTTCGCCGCCGCCCATTGAAACGCACATTCCCCCCCGAAAAGCTTGCGTCCCAGTTCGGCAAAGTCAGGCGGGCCACACGCCCGATCCGTCACGGCCGACGAGCCCGCCAATTCAGGTTGTCGCTTTCTTGGCCTTCTTGCGGAACATGCCGGTCAAATTGTCCCAGAGTTCGATCTTGACGCCGGCCCGCTTCATGATCGCCGTCTGCTGAATGACCGACAAAATATTGCTCCAGCTCCAATAGATAACAAAACCAGAGGCAAAGCTGCCAAGCGTGAACGTGAAGATGACCGGCATCCAGGTGAACACCTGCTTTTGCATCGGATCGGTCGGTTCCGGATTGACCTTCATCTGTATGAACATGGTAATGCCCATGATGATGGGCCAAACGCCAATCGCGAGCCAGGGGCCGAACAGCGGTATCTGAGTCGGATCGAAGGGGATGAGACCGAACAGGTTGAAGACATTCGTTGGGTCGGGCGCCGACAAATCCTTGATCCAGCCGAAAAACGGCGCCTGCCGCATCTCGATCGTGACGACGAGCGCATAATAGAGCGAGAGGAACACCGGAAGCTGAACCAGCACCGGCAGGCAGCCCGACAAGGGATTGATCTTTTCGCGCTTGTAAAGCGCCATGATCTCCTGCTGCTGCTTGGGCTTGTCGTCGGGAAAGCGGTCGCGGATCGCGGTGATCTGCGGCTGCACCATCTTCATCTTGGCCATCGCCCTAAAGCTAAGGTTGGCCAATGGGAACACGGCTCCCCTGACGAGAACCGTGATGCATAGGATCGCAACGCCGAAATTGCCAACAAACTTGTAAATGAAGTCGAGCAGCCGGAACATCAACTTGGCAGTAAAATATAACCGGCCCCAGTCGATCAGGTGATCGAACCTCTCGATCCCCAAATTGACCTGATATTTGTCGAGCGTATCGGACTCCTTGGCGCCCGCGAAAACCCTGGTCGTGAATTCGCTCGAAGCGCCCGGCGAAAGCGTCGTTCCTTCCGTTCCGACAAAACCAGCCTGATAAATCACGGGAGCACCGCCGGATCCGGAAAAACTTGCCATGACAGCCATACTCCGGTCGGGGATTACAGCCGCGGCCCAATATTTCTCGGTGAGGGCGAGCCAGCCGCCGGTGCCCGAAAAACGCTTTTCGGCATGATCCTCTTTTTCGATCTTGTCGTATTTGATTTGCTCCATGCCGGATTCGCCGCCAACCACCCCTACAAACCCTTCGTGCACTCTGTAAAAGCCAACGGCCACGGGCCAGCCGTGGCGCTTGACGAAGGCATAGGGGTGAAGCGTAACCGCCTGCGAGGACTTGTTCTCGACGCTGTCGGTCACCGTAAACATGTAACGGTCATCCACCGCGATTTTGCGGTGAAACACGAGGCCCTGGCCATTGTCGTAGGAGAGCGTCACGGGCGATGTTTCCGTCAGCGTATCATGATCGGCTTGCCACAACGTGTCGGGCCCGGGCAGGACAAGATTCGCGCCGGGATCGGCGATGAAGCCCGCCTCGGTGTAATACGGCGACGGCGAACCCGCGGGCGAGAGCAAAACGATGTTCGGACTGTTCGGATCGACCGTCTCGCGATAGGCCTTAAACGACACGTCGTCGATGCGCCCGCCCTTGAGCGCAATCGATCCGTAGATCGCGGGCGCGTCGAGTTTCACCCTCGGACTTTCGGCCAAGGCATTGGCACGGCTCTTTTGCGGCGTCGACGTCCCGGCCTGCACCGGCACGCTCAAACCGGACGCTTGCGAACGCGTGGCTTGGGCATTGCCCGTTTGCGGCCCCGGCTGCGCGCCAGGGGTTGCGCGCGCATGCATTTCAGCTTGGGTCTGCCGCTCCTTGTCGAGATGCGGCCGGGCATAAAACGCGTCCCACCCAAGAACGACGAGCAGCGACAGGCAGGTCGCTACCATGATGTTTCTGGTTTCCTGGGTCATCCCTTGGGTTTCCTGCCTTTTGAACTCTGTCGCCGCGCCTCGTCCGCATCGCCGGCGGCGCGGCCCTCGCGGTCATTATCCCGGCGAATAGGCGGCTGGTTTTTCCGGGCAGCGATCTTACCGAGCGCCCGGATAAGCTCCTCCTGCAAGTCCAGAAACGGCATGCTTTGCGCCTCGGGCCGCGCGAGGATTACATAATCATGGCCTGGCCGCGCCGGAAGAGGGTCGAGTAGCCGCAGCGCTTCCTTGAGACGGCGGCGGATCCGGTTGCGCCGGACGGCGCCGCCGGATTGTTTGGTTACGGTGAAACCAAACCGCGGCTGGAAAACTTCCGTTGCGATGCCGGTTTGAGCTGGCCCGGTCGCGGCACCAAAGGTGGTTGGATCGCCCGGCGGGCGCGCCTCTATCGTCTCGGACGGGATCGGGCGCGGCGCCGCTTGTAAAGTCAATCCGCGCGCGAAAAACCGCATTCCCTTCGCCGCGCGCAGGAAGTCAGCCCTTCGTCGCAACCGTTCCGGCGCCGCCACGGCGTTTCCATGCGGTTGGTCCAAGGGCTTCATGCCAAGTCTTGCTTCATGCCAAGTCTTTTTCAAGCCACTTTTGCGGCGAACGCGGGCTCGCTGGACGGCTGGTTTACGTGACCGCGCCGTCCCGCCGACACGCCACGATCCCCGCGCTAGCAGAGAATTGTGAAGCGAAGCGGACACCGCCGGGAAAGCACTAGATCGAGCCCCTGGCGCTTTCTCGTGTTTCATGGAAACATCGAAAGGTACTTAAACCTATCGTCGAAGGATTTCACGCCGAAAGCCGTTTGCGGCCGCGCGCGCGCCGCGCCGCGATAACCTTGCGGCCACCCGCGGTCGCCATCCGGGAACGAAACCCGTGCCGTCGCTTTCGCACAAGCTTGCTTGGTTGATAAGTCCGCTTCACCGCGCCGCTCCAATCCCGGTCCCAATAACGCAATAAACGCCCTTTCGGCAAGACCCAAAATTTTTGGGCCAAGCCGGCAAAGGCGTCCATTTCACCAAACGGCGGCGGCGCAGTCTTGCGCCCCTTCAGCGACCATAGAGCCGCTGAAATTCACTCTATGCGCTCACCGCGAAGGCCCTATTTTTATTAGCCGGTATAGAAAGAGTAGCGCTGGGATGATGCTTAGAACAAGAAAGAATACCGTGCGCAAAGTATCCCGCTCGTTGGCGATCAGCACCGAACTCGGCTATCACCAGCAGTGCCAGAGGGACACTTGAAAACCACAGCTTCAATGACATACCCATGGGGCAAAATCTACCGTGTTTGCCTCGATACGATCTAGCGATCAAGGCTACCCCGCATTATGCACTCTAGATGCACGCTAGGACGGGCTCCTTCAAAACCTGCGATTTCATTAATTTTAATAAAGGCAACCCGCAAACCAAGTCAATTCGGGGTAGTAGATCAGTTTGAATTCCTAATAGCTGCATTGTTTCCAAGTTCAATCGATCGGAGGCTTCCGACAGACAAAAGCGGCCATCTGAAATGGCGATGGGAGATAAGTTCTCTCCACGCTCCAACCAGACTTCCTGACCAGGTCGATCAGAAAATCTGGATGATAGGTGCTGCGGAGGCAGGGCTGGGAAGGATCGCGTTCGACGTAGTCATGCACTGTTTCATCAATGATGGCAGTGAAATACAGACCCCCGCCTGGCTTCACGCACCGATAGAGCATGGAGAATATTAGCCCTGAGTCCTTCGGCAGCTGATGCGTGATGACCGAAAACATGCAGGCCGCGTCGAAATCGGCGAGCGCAAGTCTTTGCAATGCGCCCTCATCGACCGAAGAGGAGCCGTTCGCCTGGTACATTAAGTTGTGCATGTCGAGGTGTTCGAAGCGAAACCGAGGATCACGAATCTCCGATTGGAGCCAGGATATCGCCTCCCTGTTTGCGTCGATCCCGGCATAAAGATCGATTTTGATTGCCAGATTCACGATCGCGCGCGGAAACCTTACTCCACAGCCGAAATCGAGAAGTCTTCGACCGTTCAGGGAACTCCAACCGATGCGTCGGCACAGGGAATTCAACAAGAAATGCCCTGTCACCTCTGGCGGGTATTTCGCGACGTCCGGGTGGTTGAAGTTGAAGGGGGGGTCGACATAGGCGAAATGCCCCTCTGCGCCTTCATGCCTCAACAAGGCTTTGAAGTCGGCGTGACTTGCAAGAACAACCATGGATGCCTCCAGGAGCCAGCGCTGGAATTTGACGCGCGCGCGAGGTGTTGGTCAAGGCTGTCAGAATTCAAACTGACCCGTCACTCAATTCGGCTAAAAAGGCAAGATCGAAACAGACGGCCGCCCGGCCGCACGGGGCGAGCCAGGGGCGAAAAATACGCCCAGGCCCGCAACGTGCAAGAAAGCGTCCATAAAACCCATGGAGCTTCGTTGGGATCTGCGCATTGCCCTCGTCGACAAGAATCCGTTGCGCGCCGCCATTCTCGAGGAAGGCTTGCGCGCGGCCGGGCACATGAGCGTGGTGCGCATCGATGACACGGCGGACTTGCTCGACCGCATCCGGGCGATCGATCCCGACGTCATCCTCATTGATCTCGAAAGCCCGAGCCGCGACGTTCTCGAACAAATGTTCAAGGTAAGCCGTTCGGTCGCGCGGCCCGTCGCCATGTTCGTCGACCGGTCCGACGCCGCAACGATCGACGCCGCGATCGATGCCGGAGTCTCGGCCTATATCGTCGACGGCCTCCGCAAGGACCGCGTGAAGCCGATTCTCGACATGACGATCAGCCGTTTCAATCCCTTCGCCAAGCTCAAGAAAGAGCTTGAAACGGCGAAGTCACAGCTCGATGACCCCAAGGCAATCGACCGCGCCAAGGCGCTGGTCATGCGCGCCAAGGCTATTCCGGAGGAACAGGCCTATGCCCTGATGCGCCATGTCGCGATGAACGAAAACAAGAAGATCGCCGAGATTGCCCGTTCCATCATCACCGCCGCGGAGCTGTTGCGATGACGAAAAGGCTGCGCATTGGATACGTGCCGTTGACCGACGCGGCGCTGCTCCACGTGGCGAAAGCCCAGCATTTCGCCGCTGCGCGGGGCGTCGAGATTGAACTTGTGGCGGACTCCTCCTGGGCCAATATCCGCGACAAGCTCGTGGCCGGCCATTTCGATGCGGCGCACATGCTGGCGCCGGCCGCCATCGCGGTCTCGCTCGGGATTGATCAAATCGAGGCGCCGCTGGTGGCGCCGGTGGCGCTCGGACTCAACGGCAACGCCATCACGGTGTCAAAAGTGCTGTTCGAAGCCTTGCTGCAAGAGGCGCAAGACGACATTGCCGATCCCCGCGTCACCTCCAAGGCGCTCGCCAGGATCGTGGCAAGACGCCGCGCGGCGGGAGAGGCCCCCTTGACATTCGGCCATGTGTTTCCTTTTTCCAGTCATCATTACCAATTGCGGCTGTGGCTGCGGGCTGGCCATCTCGACCCCGATGAGGACGTCAGGCTCGTCGTCGTGCCGCCGCCGTTCATGGTGTGGACCCTGCGCAAGGGCCAGTTGGACGGGTTTTGCGTCGGCGCGCCATGGAATTCGCTCGCCGTCGCGGCCGGTGCTGGGACCCTCCTCCATCAACGCACGAACATCGTCCGCGACTGCCCGGAAAAGGTCCTGGCTTTCCGGGCCGAATGGGCGCGGTCGCATGGGGACGACGTCCGCGCCCTCGCGGGAGCCGTCGACGACGCGTCGCGCTGGGCGGCGGCACCGGGTAACCGGAACTCCCTAAGGACGCTGCTCACGAGCACGGCTTGGCAAGACATGAGCCCCTGGACGATCGAGAGGGTCCTTGCCGATCCGACCTCCACCTCCGGCCCCGCCGTGGTGGAAACCGGGCTGCAGCTCGACGAAGACGCGATCAAGGCCGATCCCGCCCAGGCGCTCTGGCTCTACGCCCAGATGGTGGCGGCCGGCCAGACCATCTATTCGCCGGTCCAGGCCGAGGCCGCCGCAGCCGTCTACGCTCCGGCTCTCGGGCCGTCGATTTCGCGCCCCGCCGCCACTCCCGTTGCATTCGACGGTCCCGCGTTTTCGCCAAACGATATTGCTTCTTACCTCGTGGCATTGCATGCCTCAAGCTGATCGACGAGTGCGTTGCACAATACACGCGCAGCGCGCGCGATATTTCGGCACACTGGCGCCTAGCTATTCGCTAGCCGGCGCGAAAACGGGAGGCCCGGGGGCCGCCGCGGGAAGTAAAAACGGCGTCCATCATGCTTGGCACGAAGCTTGCTTACCGAGTGTCGGTGGATCGGCTCCCTACGGTCCATTCCGGGTCCAATGAAGGGCCCGGGCATCCAGCAACGCCGCTGACTGACCGTCCCAAACTTGGGGGTCCGCCAGCGGCTTTTTTGTAATGGAGCTTGCGCATGAACGCCAAAACCTCGACCGCCGCGGCCGGACCGATACGCCGGCCGCTGCCCGGTTCGACCGCCAGCGTCACCTGGAGCGCGCCGCCGTCGTCTAACCGGATCGCCCGCTCGAACCGGGCATTGGGGTGAGGGCGACCACATGAGCGAACCTCTGGTTGTCGTCGGAAACGGCATGGCCGCCACCCGCTTCGTCGACGAACTGATGCAGCGTGCGCTCGGCCGCTACAGCGTCATCGTTATCGGAGCCGAGCCGCGTCTCTCCTACAACCGCGTCCTTTTGTCGTCGCTGCTCGCGGGCGATGTAGGCGAGTCCGCGATCGAATTGAAGCCGCGCGGATGGTGGAACAGGCACGGCGTGACGACGCTCGATGGACAGGCCGTCGCCTCGATCGATCGGAGGGGCAGGGTGGTGACCCTCGCGAACGGCCAGCGGTTTACCTTTTCGAAGCTCGTGCTCGCGACCGGCTCACAACCGGTCAGGCTGCCGAAGCCCGGAATGGATCTGCAAAATGTCCTCCCCTTCCGCGATCTCGCCGATGTCGGCGCGATGCGCGCCTTGATGTGGCCGGGCGCCCGCGCGGCGGTGATCGGCGGCGGCCTGCTCGGCATAGGGGCGGCTTATGGCCTTGCCAAGGCAGGTGTGAAAGTGGCGCTTGTGCATTTGATGGACCGCTTGATGGAGCGCCAGCTCGATGCTCGAGCGGCCATCCTTCTAAAGCGCGCGATCGAGGCCGAGGGCATCGAGGTGTTGCTCGGGGCCGACACAAATAGGGTTTTGGGCGAAGATCGCGCCGCCGGTCTTGAACTCTCCGACGCGCGCATCCTTGCCGCCGATTTCGTGGTCTGCGCGGTCGGCATAAGGCCGCATGCGGAACTCGCCCGCGAAGCGGGGCTTGCGGTCAATGGCGGGATTATGGTCGACGACGGGCTCACCACCAGCGACCCTAATATCTTCGCCCTTGGCGAGTGCGCCGAGCATCGGGGCTGCGTCTACGGCCTCGTTGAACCGGCCAACGAACAGGCCAGGATTCTGGCGCGCCGCCTCGCCGGCGACCGGACCGTGGCCTATGTCGGTTCGACGTTCGCGGCGAATTTGAAAGTCTCCGGCGTGAACGTCTTTTCGGCGGGCGAGTTCATCGAGGGTCCGGGGAGCGATGTCATCACGCTCGAGGATCAAGGCGCGCTAAGTTATAAAAAGCTCGTGATGCGGGACGGGAAACTGACCGGCGCCGTGCTGTTTGGGGATACGGCGGACGGCCTTTGGTATCTCGATCTGATACGCTCCGGCGCCGACGTGTCGCATTGGCGCGACGTCCTCGCCTTCGGGCCCGCGCTCGCACTTCCGCAAGCGGCGTGAGGCCTTCCAATGTCCGGCGACTTCACTCCCGAACAAAAGCGCTATCTCGAAGGTTTCGTTTCCGGCGTCCAGGCGCGGGGAGGCAATGGATTTTTGGCTCCTTCCCTCGTTTCCCCCGCCGTGCCGGAGCCAGCGCCAATGGGTCCCGATGCGCCGCATCTCTTGGCCCAGGACGAAGCGATCAGGGCCGGCAAGAAACTCGTCGATCAGGAAAAGTGGAAGCGCGAAGAGCATCCCTTCGATGCGTATCACAAGCTCCGCGGCCAGGCTGCGCGTGACGAATATCCGAAGGCGGCCGATAATTTCCGTTGGCGGTTTTACGGACTCTTCTTTGTCGCGCCTGCCCAGAACAGTTACATGTGCCGCCTGCGCATCCCCAATGGCATTCTGTCGCATTGGCAGTTCGCCGGGCTCGCCGGGCTCGCCGAAAAATTCGGCGGCGGATATGCCCATGTCACCACCCGCGCCAATCTGCAATTCCGGGAGGTCGCGGCGAAGGACGCAATCCATGTCGTCGAGGCGGTGCAGGATTTGGGCCTCACCTCGCGCGGGGCGGGCGCCGACAACATCCGCAATGTAACCGGCGACGCCACGGCAGGTAACGATCCGCACGAACTCATCGATACCCGGCCCCATGCGCGCGCGTGGCATTTCCACATTTTAAATCAGCGCACGCTCTACGGTCTGCCCCGCAAGTTCAACGTCGCCTTCGACGGCGGCGGCGCGATCCCGACGCTCGAGGACACCAACGACATCGGATTTCAGGCGGTGGAGGTCGAAGACGGCGCGCGTGTCGTGCCGGGCGTCTGGTTCAAGCTCGTTGTCGGCGGCATCACCGGGCACCGGGATCTGGCGCGCGAGACCGGCGTCGTCGTCAAGTCCGGCGAAACCACCGAGGTCGCCGACGCGATCGTGCGCATCTACATTGCCGAGGGAGACCGCACCAACCGGACCAAGGCGAGGCTGAAATATGTGCTCGACCGCTATGCGGCCGAGGCGGGCGGTCTTAACGGTTTTCTCGCCAAGGTAGAGCAACAGCTCCACCGCCCGATTGCGCGCGTCGACGCAAAACACATCCGGCCGCGCCCGGCGCAAGACCGGCAGGCGCATATTGGCGCGCACCCGCAAAAGCAGCCGGGTCTTTACTATCTCGGCGTCGTGCTCCCCGTCGGCAAGATGAGCTGCGCGCAAATACGCGCGCTCGCGGCAATCGCGCGCGATCACGGCGATGGCGATATCCGCCTCACCGTCTGGCAGAACCTTCTGATCTCGGGAATTTCCGAAGGGCGCTTGAAACGGGCCAAGCGGCGGTGGAAAAGGCCGGCCTCGAATGGCGGGCATCGTCGATCCGGGCCGGGCTCATCGCCTGCACCGGCTCGCGCGGCTGCCGGTTTTCCGCCGCCGACACCAAGACCCACGCCGAGGATATCGCGGATTGGTGCGAGGCGCGGGTAACACTCGATCAACCGGTCAATATCCACTTGACCGGCTGCCATCATTCCTGCGCGCAGCATTACATCGGCGACATCGGGCTCGTCGCCGCGCGGGTTAGCGTCAACGAGGAGGGAGCGACGGACGCGCCGGCGAGGGTCGAGCGTCTGCTCAACGCCTATCTCTCGCATCGCACTGGCGCTACCGAGAGCTTTCAAGATTTTTCCGCGCGGCATGAGGTCGCCGCGCTCAAGAGTTTCGCCGAAGGACAAGAGGCATGAACGCCATTTACCGGCCGCCGCCGGCGGCGCCGATGATTCCGGAAAACGCCCCATTTTCGCCCGAGCAGCGCGTGTGGCTCAATGGATTCTTCGCCGGGCTTCTGTCATCCGGCTCGCAACCCGACACGATCCTTCCCGCGGGGGAGAGCGCGGCGTTTTCCGCCACGCTTGCCCCGGCAGCGGCGCCGGGGTTAGAGGACGACGGCGCGCCTTGGCACGATCAAACCTTGCCGCTCGCCGAGCGGATGAAGCTTGCAGAGGGCCGCCCGTTGCAACGGCGCATGATGGCCGCGATGGCCCAGCAGGATTGCGGTCAATGCGGCTATAATTGCCAGGACTACGCCAATGCCATCGCCTTGCAGGCGGAAGACCGCCTGAACCTCTGCGTGCCCGGCGCCAGGGAAACCGCCCGCATGCTGAAAATCCTCGTCGAGGAAATGGGCGGCGGCGCGACCGACCCGGACGAAGCCAAGGCGAAAGCCGACGCCAAGGCGGCCGCGAAGGCCCTCGACGCCGATACACGTCCGGGGCGTTCACGCAACGCCCCGGTGGAGGCGGTGTTTGTCGCTCGCAAGAGGCTCAACTGCGAAGGGTCGGAAAAGGCGACCTCTCACGTCGAGTTCGATATTTCGGACGCTGGTCTCGATTACGAACCGGGCGACAGTTTCGGCATCTTTCCCATGAACGACGAGGGCCTCGTCGAGCGGGTCATCGCGGCAATCGGCGCGCCGCAGCATTTTCCGGTCGCCGGAAGGGCCTTGCACCAGGTGCTTCGCGAGGATGTTTCGCTAGGTCTTGCGCCGGACATACTGTTCGAACTCATTTCCTACATTACCGGTGGCGTTTCCCGGGCAAAGGCGGAAGCCTTGGCAAAGGGGGAAGACCCAGACGGCGATGCCGCGACGCTCGATGTGCTGGCGGCAATCGAAAAATTCCGAAGACTCCGGCCCGATCCCGAGGCCTTCGTCGAGGCCCTGGAACCATTGCAGCCGCGGCTCTATTCGATCGCCTCTTCGTACAAGGCGGGACCTGGGCGGGTATCGCTCACCGTCGATCATGTGCGCTATACGATAGATGGGCGCGAACGGCTTGGCGTCGCCTCGACATTTAGCGGCGCGGCTTTGCGGCCCGGTCGACAAGGTCAAGGCCTATATCCAGCGCGCGCATGAATTTGCGTTGCCCGCCAACGGAGATACGCCGATCATAATGGTCGGCCCAGGCACCGGCGTCGCACCGTTCCGGGCGTTTCTACAGCAACGCATGGCCACCAAGGCAAAGGGTCCGGCCTGGCTTTTCTTCGGCCACCAGCGGCGCGCCACCGATTTTTTCTATGAGGACGAGCTGTCGGGCTTCCAGGCGGCGGGCACGCTCGCGAAACTCTCCCTCGCCTGGTCGCGCGATGGCGAAGACAAAGTCTATGTGCAGGACAAGATGCGCGAGGAAGCCGCCGACCTTTGGACGTGGCTCGGCAAGGGCGCCCATTTCTATGTCTGCGGCGACGCCAAGCGCATGGCACCCGATGTCGATGCAACGCTCATTCAAATCTGCGCGGAACACGGCAAGATGGATGCGGCAACTGCCAAGGACTTCGTGAAGGATCTCCGGGCGCAACACCGGTATCAGACGGACGTCTACTGATGAATGCCAGCGCCGATTTAGGGTTTCAATTTCCGGCTATCTGGGGAAAGTCCAAATCCCCTCCGGCGCCGCCGCGCGCGGTGAACGATTAGCAACATCGTCATCCCCTGATCAGGGGGCGCGGAGGAAGCGGATTCGTGACAATCAATCTGGGCGATGCGGGCTTATCCCGGCAACAGAAAGCCTCTCACGAACCACGTGAATACGTCCAATAGCTTAAATACGTTACTCTTTTCTGGCCCCTAAAAGTGGGGCGCGTAGCCAAAAGGGAGCACAAAATGGTCCGCGAAGAAAAATCGTTCGAGGATCTGGTTAAGGAGGCGCTGGGAGCCAGCGGTGGCAAGGGCCCATTTCTATGTCTGCGGCGACGCCACGCGCATGGCGGCCGACGTCGACGTGGCGCTCGTTCAAATCTGCGCGGAACACGGTAAGATGGATGCGGCCTCCGCCAAGACCTTCGTGAAGGACCTCCGGGCGCAACACCGGTATCAGACGGACGTCTACTGATGAATGCCCACGCACAGGCGCCGGGCGTTCATACGACATGTCCTTATTGCGGCGTAGGGTGCGGCGTCGTGGCAACGCCCTACAGCGCCGGCGGGGCAGCCATCGAGGGCGACAAGATCCACCCGGCGAATTTCGGCCGCCTCTGTTCCAAGGGCGCCGCGCTCGGCGAGACCTTGGGGCTCGAAACGCGGCTCCTTCATCCGATGGTGGACGGCGCGCGCGCGACATGGAACGCCGCCCTCGATCGCATTGCCGGAGGCTTGCGGCGGACCATCGAAAGGCATGGTCCGGAGGCCGTCGCGTTCTATCTTTCGGGCCAATTGCTCACCGAAGATTATTACGCTGCCAATAAGCTGATGAAGGGCTTTATTGGCTCCGCCAATGTCGACACCAATTCCCGGTTGTGCATGGCCTCCTCGGTCGCCGGGCACAAGCGGGCCTTCGGGTCGGATACGGTGCCCGGCTGCTACGAAGACCTCGACGAGGCGGACCTCCTGGTGCTCGTTGGATCGAATGCGGCCTGGTGCCATCCGGTGCTCTATCAACGGATGGTGCGCGCGCGGGAGCAACGCGGCGCCCGCATGGTCACCATCGATGTCCGTGGCACGGCGACGACCGATAGCGCCGATCTCGCGCTGACGATTGCGCCCGGCATGGACAGCGTGTTGTTCTGCGGCTTTCTGGTTCACCTTGCCGACAACGGTTTTATCGACCGCGCCTTTGCCGGAGCGCACACCGAGGGCTTCGAAGCGGCGCTTGCCGCGGCGCGCCGAATCGCGCCAGACCTTGCCACCGTCGCTAAAAAATGCGGCGCCGCGAGCGCGGACATCACGGCCTTCTTCGATCTCTGGGCAGCAACAAACTGCGTCGTCACTCTCTATAGCCAGGGGGTCAACCAATCCTGGCAAGGCACCGACAAGGTCAACGCCATCATCAACTGCCATCTTGCAACTGGCCGCATCGGTATTCCGGGCGCTGGACCGTTTTCCTTGACCGGGCAACCGAATGCGATGGGCGGGCGCGAAGTCGGCGGGCTCGCCAATCAGCTTGCCGCGCATATGGGGTTTTCGCCGGCCGAGGTCGACCGCGTGGGCCGCTTCTGGGGGGCGCCACGCATGGCCCAGCACGAGGGCCTCAAGGCCGTCGCGATGTTCGAGGCCATCGCGCGGGGCGGCATCAAGGCGTTGTGGATCATGGCCACCAATCCGGCGGTCAGCCTACCGCGCGCCGATAAAATGCGCGCTGCCCTGGCCAAGCTCGATCTCCTCGTCATCTCGGATAATGTGCTCTCGACTCACACCATCGGCGCTGGCCCGCATGTGCTTTTGCCCGCCGCTGCCTGGGGAGAAAAAGACGGGACGGTAACCAATTCCGAGCGGCGAATCTCGCGCCAGCGTGCCTTCGCGCCGCCTGCGGGGGAGGCTAAGCCCGATTGGTGGGCCATGTCGGAAGTCGCCAAGCAAATGGGCTTTGGCGCCGCGTTCGACTATGCCGGTCCGGCCGCGGTCTTCCGCGAGCATGCCGCGCTCTCCGCGTTCGAGAATAATGGAACCCGCGACTTCGATCTCGGCGGTCTCGCAAGGTTAAGCGACACCGATTACGATGCGCTCGCGCCGCTGCAATGGCCTGTTCCCGCCGGCGGTGCGGGCAGGACAAAGCGAATGTTCGCGGACGGGCGCTTCTTCACGCCCTCGGGCCGGGCGCGCTTTATAGCCATCGAGGAGCCTGTCCTGGCCGAAGCGCCAGACGCGGACTTTCCTTTCCTTTTAAACACCGGGCGGGTGCGCGACCAATGGCACACGATGACCCGGACCGGCCTCTCGCCAAGACTCGCCAGTCACATGCCGGATCCCTTCGTCGAGGTGAACCCGGACGATGCGCGGAAGCTCGGCCTCGCAGGAGACGGGTTCGCCTGGATTTGGACGGCGAATGGGAGCGCCGTGCTTCGTGTCAACATCACTGCAGCGCAAGTCCCTGGGCGGATTTTTGCCCCCATCCACTGGAACGACGAGACCGCTGGGCGCGCGCGCGTTGGCGCGCTTGTCCACCCCTTCACCGATCCCTACTCGGGGCAGCCCGACTCGAAGGCCATTCCGGCGGACCTGGCTCCGGTTTGTTTCGCCGCGCACGGCTTTGTCCTCGCGCGCCGGCGCGTGCCGCTGCCGGGCGGCACCGCCTATGCGTGGAACGCCATCGAGGGTGGCTATGCTGCACGATTTGCGACCAACGAGCCTTTCGCGGCCGTGTTCGAGGCGCTTGCCAGGGGATCGCGCTACGCCGAACGGACGAGCTACAACGATCCCGTGACAGGCATTTTTCGCGCCGCGCTTATCTTGCGTGGAAGGCTCGATACGGTGCTCTTTTTTGGGCGGGGCGGAGAAGTACCACCGTGGAGCGGTCTTGCCTAGGCATGGCGGCTGGGGCGGCTCGACGGCACCGCGCGCCGGTTTCTTCTGGCGGGCAGGGGCGCGTCCGCCGATTTCGATGCAAGCCCCACAATCTGCGCGTGCTTTGGCGTGAAATCGCGGGCCATCTTGGCGGCGATCACCGATGGCGCAAGTTCAACAGAGGCGGTCGGCGCGCGGCTCAATGCCGGCACAAATTGCGGATCTTGCCTGCCCGAGCTGAGGCGAATGATCGCCGCCCGGACGCAAGAGAAGTCTAACGCGGACCTGCCGGTTTAAACCCGGCGGTTCCTCTCATTTGTACGCCGCCTGTCGCGGATTTTCGAGCACCCGGCAGACGCCGGTCCGGGCTAGGATCCGGATTTGGCTTGCGCCCAACCCGCCGGGGTGGCAACGAGCGGCTAGTGGACGCGGCGACCGGAACCGGCAGCCAATGACAACCGTGGATTTCGCCGCTTTCGTTGAGAAGCTTGCCGATGTCGCGGCCGATACGATTCTGCCGTTCTTTCGTACCGCGCTGCTCGCCGAGGACAAAAACGCCGGAGGCATGTTCGATCCCGTGACGGAGGCGGACCGTGCCGCGGAAGCGGCAATGCGGCGTCTCATCCAGGTGACGTTCCCGCATCACGGCATAATCGGCGAGGAATTCGGTCCGGTACAAAGCGAAGCGGAATTTGTTTGGGTGCTCGATCCGATCGACGGCACCAAGAGCTTTATCGCCGGCATGCCGGTGTGGGGGAGTCTCATCGGGCTACTGCACAATGGGTGCCCAGCATATGGCGTGATGGTTCAACCCTTCACCCGGGAGCGTTTTACCGGCGATGGGAAGGGCGCGGTTTGGCGCGGTCCTGGTTGCGATTATCGGATGACGGAACGTAAGCTCGCCACCCGGCGCTGCGAGACGCTCGCGCAGGCCACGCTGATGACGACATCGCCATTATTGTACTCCGCCGCAAAGCTCAAGGCATTCCGCCGGATCGAGGCCAGGGCGCGCCTGTCGCGCTATGGCGGCGATTGCTATGCGTTTGCGATGCTTGCGGCGGGCCATGTGGATTGCGTGATCGAACCGGATCTCAAGGCCTACGATATTGTTGC
>DASYNQ010000184.1:0-3954 GCA_036008425.1 Methylocella sp.
AGGTATTGACGAAAACGCCGCGCGGCTTTGGCGTCGTCGCGCGCTGAGTATCGCATTCGGCAATGTGGATGCCCTTGACGCCGGCCTTTTGCGCGAGCCGCGCCCAGTCCTCGCGCGTCGATGGCGGCCCGGAGTCGATGCTGCAATCGGCCGCGACATTTAAAAGCGCCTGCTTGACGAACCAAGAGACCATGCCAGGATTGGCGCCGCAGCAGGAAATCGCGGTTGGGCCGCTTCCCAGCGCGCGGCGGAGATCGAGAATGCCTTCGCGCAGCGAATAGTTCGAGCGCTCGGAAGCGGTCAGCCGCGTGTCGGTGTAAAATCCCGGCCAAGGCTCGGCGACCGTGTCGATGTACAGCGCGCCAACTTCGTGACAGAGCCGCATGATCGCGGCCGAGCACACCTCGATGGAGAGATTGACGACAAAAGCCTGGCCGCCGCCCTTTGTGAGAAGCGGTTTTAGGAGCGCGGCGAAATCGTCCCGTGTAACGGCTTTCTTGTGGAAGGCTATTCCCCGCTCGTCGAGGAGATGGCGATCCTTATCCTCGGGATCGATGACCGTGAAGCGCGATTTGTCGAATTTGAAATGACGCTCGATGAGCGGCAGCGTGCCACGCCCGATTGAGCCAAAACCGATCATGACAATTGGACCAGTAATCGTGCCATGCACGGGCCATTGCGACATTGGTTTTTCTCCCGATCGTCGAGGCAATGTGATAACGTTCAGCGGTACGAGAAGCAGCCGCCGCGCGGCGGGGCGTACTCTGCCCGGAAGGCGTATTGACCCTATAAGTTGGCAATTAGCGCTGAAGCAAGAGGTTTAACGCGGTAAGGATCATCGAGGCCGCAATGGCATAGACAGACCAAAGCATGTAGCAAGCGCTTTGTTGGGTAAATGTGGCAGTTGCTTTTGCCGCCTCCGCTGCTTCGCGTTGAGCGTCTGTGGCTTTTAACTGCGCCTCGGTTTGCCGACGCATGAGTTCTGCCATCGCCACGCGATACATGGGAGTGCGGTTTCCAATTCATCAGTTAGTTCATCTAACTTTTTGGACTCGAACCGGTCTTTGCGTTTGGTTATCATTGCCATCCCTGGCGACGGAAGGCTCGCCTCCTCGCAGTTTTGACAACAATAATGCCCGCCATCATCGTGTCGGCCACGCTGGAGACGTAACTCAAAAAAAGGAATTTGAAACCCGTGCGTAAAATAATTTTGGCCTTCCTCGGTTTTGCGCTGTTCGGCGCAGCGCACTCGGCACATGCTGAATGCATTGTCGCCGATCCAAGCCCAACACCGCTTAATGTCCGAACCGCGCCGTATGGCCGTATCGTTGGCGCCCTGGACAATGGGCAGGTGGTGTCCATCCTTGACAGTTCCATCGACAACCAGGGGCGCCCTTGGGTCTATGTTGCGGATGATACCGGGAACCCGCTCGGCTATCGGGAATATGTCGTTTGCAAAGGTGA
Source organism: Methylocella sp. (assembly GCA_036008425.1). Taxonomy (GTDB): domain Bacteria; phylum Pseudomonadota; class Alphaproteobacteria; order Rhizobiales; family Beijerinckiaceae; genus Methylocapsa. The sequence continues at coordinate 1,465 of DASYNQ010000184.1, forward strand.
AACGCGGCGGTGATGCACGCGCTGAAGGGAATTTGAACCATGCGTAAAATATTGAACTTCGCTGTGGCAACGATCATTGCCAGTTCAACGCCAGCATTTGCGCAAGCGCAGTATGCGCCATCAACTTGCGCTTATGGGTATTATCAAAATGCCGATGGTATATGCGTCCACAAACCGACGGCGGCCCCGCATGAAGGTGCAACCGCTCTTTGTCGCGATGGTCTCTATTCCTATGCGACACGTGGGCCGGATATTTGCGCCAATCATGGCGGCATTGCCGAGCTATTGAGAGATTAGTCGGCGCATGAGCCAAAAACCTGAGGAAAGGTGAACAAAGGTGAGAATGTTCGTCGCTGCTTCGTCTATCTTGGCGAGTGTGATAGCAGCACATGCTACAGATAGTATTTGTGAAGCTGTCGCCAAATACACTACCGTAGAAACCGAAAACTTCCCTTATGCCCTTAAACGCGGCGAATCCATCGATGCAGTAACTCAATATAACGTAAATAAGAAGACTGGCGTGACCTCCCTCTGTTCGCACGGCGGAGGCTGCTACCCTGCGGAAGCGCTGCGTCTAACAAACTGCATGGTTGCTAAAAGTAAGCCCGCCTATGAAGACGGTGACGAACGTTCTTACGGTCTCATCCTGATACGGTCGAAGGTTCCGCCGACTGTTCTACGACAAAACGACGTAGAGTTGAAGCTTCTTGACCTTGGCATGTGTAATGCGTGTGCCGATAACGCCGCCGCCTTCTACGTCAAAATGCCTGCCTCGCGTTGTGCTAATCTGGTCCGGCGGGGTCTTGAGGGTGATCCACCCGCCATCAAACAGCTAAAGGATTCGCCAGACTTCTGCACTGAATAATTTAGTCCCAGCACCGCACGGGTCATCGTGGCATTCGTCTCCAGATGGCCGGGGGAATGCGCGCCGCGTTCAGCGGTACAAGAAGGAGCCGCAAGCTTCAAGCCAGCGGCTCCTTGAATTTTCAACGCTGTCCAAAAGCCCAGGCGGGCTGGATGGGACCGCTCAAGCGGCGCGGCGGAACTCGATCGCCCCACGATACGCCGGAAGATCGCGCGCTCCGGCGGCGAGCACGAAACCTCGCGCCGCTTTCAACGCGCCGCGTTTGAGTTCGAGCCCGAGAAAGCGCGCGTCATCAACGGGGCCGGGAAGAGAAAGCCCAAGCGTATGGCGGCGGGAAAAGCCGAAGGGTTCGCAATACGGCGCGTCGCCGACGAGCAGGGTGGCTTTGTGCCCGGCGCTCGCCGCCCGAAACAAAGCTTCCGCCATGAGGCTTCGGCCGAGTCCACGCGACCGATAAGTTTTGGCAACGGCAAGCGGACCAAGGAGAAGCGCTGGCACCTTGCCAGCCAGGATGTGCCACATTCGCAAGGTGCCGATTAGTTTCCCAGCGTCCTTCGCCGCGAGCGCAAAACCTTGCGCGGGCAAACGGCCCTCGCGCAGGCGCTCGGCGGTCTTGCCGGAACGCGCGGCGCCGAGCGCCTCACCGAGCAAGCGTTCCCGTGCCCAGGAATCGGCCGGCGATTCGCTGGCGATAACGAGGTTTGGTTTGCCGATAACTCCGGCAAAAGCTGGAGCCTGCACTTCGAAATTCGAGATCGAGATCGAGATCATCCGAGCCTCCGCCGGCCGTTACAGGATTGCGTGCGATGACGCTCGCATCGGGACAGGGCTCGATCGTCGAGCCCTGGCCGGCCGTCCGGGACAGGGAACTAGGTCCCCGCGGAGAGGAGGTTCTTCCCCGCGGAAGGATGAGGTTCTCCCCCACGGAAGGATTCAGACGCCCATGCTCAAATCACATAGGACTTGAGCGGCGGGAAGCCGTTGAATCCGATCGAAGAATAGGTCGCCGTGTAGGCGCCGGTTCCTTCGATCAGCACTTTCGAACCGATTTCGAGGCCAATGGGAAGGAAATAGGGATCCTTCTCATAGAGCACATCGACGGAATCGCAGCTCGGGCCCGCAACGACGCAAGGCTCGGTGGCTTCCCCGTCGAACGCGGTCCTGATCGGATAGCGGATCATCTCGTCCATCGTCTCGGCGAGGCCGTTGAACTTGCCGATGTCGAGATAAACCCACTTCACCTTGTCGTCGTCCGACTTCCTCGAGATCAGCACCACTTCCGCCTCGATCACCCCGGCATTGCCGACCATGCCGCGGCCAGGCTCGATGATCGTTTCAGGAATATGGTTCCCGAAATGGCGGCGCAGCGAATGCAAGATCGCCTGCGCGTAGGTCTTCACCGCCGGCACATTCTTCACATATTTCGCCGGGAACCCGCCGCCGAGATTGACCATCTGCAAAACGATGCCACGTTCCGCCAAATCGCAAAAGATCGCCGCCGCCGCCTTCAAGGCGCCGTCCCACATGCGCGGATCGCGCTGCTGCGAGCCGACATGAAAAGAAAGGCCGAAGGCGATAAGCCCCTGCCGGTGCGCATGTTCGAGAACGCGCGGCGCCATCTCCGG
>DASYNQ010000185.1:0-5117 GCA_036008425.1 Methylocella sp.
CGGCGACCGAACGCATCGTTGCCGTGCTCGAAAAGAAGAGCCGGATTTTGACGCCGCCGGAGCGCCGCCGCGTCGCCTATCACGAAGTTGGGCATGCGCTGGTCGCGGCGAGCCTGCCCGGTGTCGACCCAGTTTTGAAAATCTCGATCATCCCGCGCGGCGTCGGCGCGCTCGGCTACACGATCCAGCACCCGACGGAAGACCGCTTTGTATTGGCGGCAAGCGAATTGCGCCATCGTATCGCCGTGCTCATGGGCGGGCGAGCCGCCGAAGTTCTCCTCTTCGAAGGCGACATTTCGACCGGCGCGGCCGATGATCTTCAACGCGCCACGGGCATCGCCACCGAAATGGTGACGCTCTACGGCATGGCTGAGACCGTCGGACAGCGCACCTATAAGCCCGCGCCGCACGGGTTCCTTTCGGGGCAGGCACTCGACAAGCCCGTGGCTTCGGAAGCCACACTGCGCGAGATCGATCTGAGCGTCCGCGGTATCGTCGCCGATGCCTTCGACGAAGCGCGCGCCATTCTGACGAGGCGGCACGCCGATCTCGACCATGGCGCCGAGCTTTTACTGGCGAAGGAAGCGATCACCGCGGAGGATTTTCCGGCTATCCGGCAGACGGAAGCGGACGCGAGACCGCCCGCCGTGTAAACGGTCCCGGCCTGAGTTGCGCGCGGCCGCAAATGCTTTTGCACGGTTCTTAACCCATCCGTCGCCATGCCCAGCACATGATACAGTGACGTTTGGTTGATGTCCGTTGCATTCCTGGAAACCATGCCGTGGATCACCCCGTGTCCATTTCACCGCCAGCGGGCGCCGCGGACGATCCGGTGGAACGAACCGATGGTAGCCTTGCGGCGGGGGTCCTCTTCCTTTGCGATCACGCGGCCAACGCGCTGCCAAAGGCCTATGGCACGCTCGGTCTAGCCAGGGAACAACTCGACCGTCACATCGCCTACGATATTGGCGCGGCGTGGATCACCCGCCGTCTCGCTCGCGGTTTCGGCGCTCCGGCAATTCTGGCGCGGTTTTCGCGCCTCCTCATCGATCCCAACCGCGGCGTCGACGATCCAACACTCGTCATGCGGCTCTCGGACGGCGATATAATCCCCGGAAATGCAAGAATTGGCGCCGAAGAGATCGAATATCGCCACGCGCATTATTGGAAGCCCTACCGCGCCGCGATCGCCGCGACGATCGAAGCCATGCTGAACAACGGACCGCCGCCGGCCGTTGTGTCGATCCATACATTCACACCCTCCTGGAAGGCGCGGCCAAGACCATGGGAAGTCGCAATATTGTGGGACAGCGATCCGCGTTTCGCCAAACCCCTGATCGCGGCGTTGACCGGCGAAGGGCTCTGTGTCGGCGACAACGAACCCTATGATGGTGCGCTAATGGGCGATACGCTGGACGAGGAAGTCACGCGTCGCGGGCTCGCCGGCCTCCTCATCGAGACGCGCCAGGATCTCGTCGCCACCAACGCGCACGCCGTCGCCTTCGCCGATCGGCTGGCGCGACTTTTACGCCCAGTCCTCGCGCGCCCCGAACTCCATTGCAAGGCGTTTTTCCCAAGCCGGACAGGGCGGCACATTTGAGCGGCAAGACGGCGCTGGACCAGGACCAGGGGCAGGATTGCGGGGATAATTCCGCCTTGCGTCTTGACGGCTCGCGGCGGCGGCATTGCGGGGCTCGCATCGAAAAGACCCTCGCCTGGAGCATTTTCCGGCTGTTTTCGCTGGATCCGGGGCGGCGCCCACTCCAAACAAAGGAATGTTTCAGATGACGACAAATGTCGCCGAAACAGGTGTCGCGGCGCAGGAGCTGACGCAATTCGTCGAAAGGGTGGAGCGCCTGGAGGAGGAAAAAAAGGCCATTTCCGGCGATATTCGCGAGGTTTACGCGGAAATGAAGGGTTGCGGGTTCGATGTGAGGACCGTGCGCGAAATCGTCAAGATCCGGAAGCAGAACCATTCCGAACGCAAGGAGATGGCGGCCATTCTCGAACTTTACATGTCGGCCTTGAATATGACGTAGGCGCCGTCCTTGACGCCGGCGGGGACATCGCCGGAGCGAGTTCGCAGCGGACTTCGCGGCCGGTCTGGGCGGTGGTTGCGGCGATGGGTTGGGCATTCCCTTGATGACGGACGGGCGGCGTGCCGCGCCACTCGCGGGCGACGAACGAGAACCCTTCCAGACGCATTGGTAATCGAGTAGATGCAGCTATTCCCGGTGTGGTGGACGCCGAGGCGATGCCCGCGAACTCCACAAAGGAGCCCGGTCGAGGAATGACCGCGCGCTCGCGTCATTTCGCCTTTTCTTGCCAGAGCCCGATCGCCGCGCCGGCCGGATCCATGATGATCGAGAAGGAGCCCGCTCCCATCACCTCCGTGACGTCCTTGCAGACCGTCGCGCCAAGCGATTTCGCCTTGGCGGTCGCCGCTGCCACATCATCGACCAGCACGTAAGGCAGCCAGGCGGTTGGAACGCCTGGCGCGGGAGTCTTCATCATGCCGCCGCCGGTGCCTTCGCCGACGCGGATCATCGTGTAGGTCATGCCGGGCGCCATCTCCACGTCGTCCAGTTTCCAGTCGAACAACGCTCCGTAGAAAGACTTTGCCTTGGCAGGGTCAGAGGTGGTGAGTTCGACATGCACAAAAGGGTTAGCCATGACCACTCCTTGGGATTGTTTGGTCGCAGGTTCATGGCTCAGGGTTCATTCGCTAAGCGTCGAATCGCCGTCCCGCGCATCAGCCGGCCCGAACCATGAGCACGGGCTATATCTTGGGCGGCGCGGGGCCAGGTAAAGCGGCTGCCACAATGATTTTGCGATGGCGGGAGTGGTCAAAACACTGTCCGGCTGCGGATTGCGGCGGCAAGCGTGCCTTCATCGAGATAGTCGAGCTCGCCGCCGACCGGAACGCCATGCGCGAGCCGCGTGATCGTGACCTTTGAATCCGCCAAAAGACCTACGATGTAATGCGCCGTCGTCTGTCCGTCCACCGTGGCATTGACGGCCAGGATCACCTCCTTGACGCGATCGGCCGCGACCCTTTCAACGAGGCTTGCGAGGTTCAAGTTCTTGGGGCCAATGCCGTCGAGCGGCGACAAGGTTCCGCCCAGCACATGGTAGCGCGCGCTGAGAACTCCGGCGCGTTCGAGCGCCCAGAGATCGGCCACCGTCTCGACGACGACAAGCGTGTCGCGGTCGCGCCGCTCGTCCCGGCACAAGGTACAGGGATCGCAGGTATCGGCATTGCCGCAGGCGCGGCAGGTCACGATTTTGTCGCACGCCACTCGCAGCGCATCGGCAAGCGGAGCGAGAAGTTCCTCGCGCTTGCGAATCAAATGCAGCGCGGCGCGCCGCGCCGAGCGCGGTCCAAGGCCCGGCAGACGGGCCAGCAATTGGATGAGCCGCTCGATCTCGTGACCCGCGACGCGTTCGCCCATCGCACTGGAGCCCTCAACCTGCCGGCATCAGAACGGCAGCTTCATGCCCGGCGGCAGGGCTAGGCCCGCAGTCACGCCCTTCATTTTTTCTTCCATCAGCCGCTCGGCCTTTTTGCGCGCATCCTCATGCGCCACGACGATCAAATCTTCGAGGATTACTTTCTCATCGGCTTTGAGAAGCTGGTCGTCGATCATAAGCGCCTTCATCTGGCCTTTGGCGGTAAGGGTCACGCGAACCATGCCGCCGCCCGCTTGCCCCTCGACCTCGATCCGCTCCAATTCGGCGTGCATTTCCTGCATTTTCGCCTGCATGGCCTGCGCTTGCTTCATCAAACCGAACATGTCAGGCATTTCTGTTTCCCCTTGGTTGCGATGAAGAGCGAACCCGCGAGCAACGCCCGTTCAATGCTCGTCTTCCATGCCGTCGTTAAAGTCGATTTCATCGTTCGCCTCGCCGTCCGTCCCGGCGGATGGCATGGTTCGCGGGGCGGGCTCGTAGCCGCGGACCCCGGCAATCTCGGCGCCCGGAAACGCGGCGAGCACGCTTTGGACCAGCGGCTCGGCGCGCACGCCGGACAAAGCCTCGCTTGCCTTGGCGTCCTCCTGCTCCTTGAGGCTCGGGGCGCCGGCCGCGCTCGAAATAGCAACCATCCAACGGCTCCCCGTCCATTCCTGCAAGCGGCGCGCGAGAGTTTGCGCAAGCTGCGGCGAAGCGCCGGGAGCGGTTGAAAATTCGATGCGGCCTCGCTCGAAACGAACTAGGCGCACGTCGCGTTCAAGCGCGAGCTTGATTTGAATGTCGCGATGGTGGCCGGCGAGCGCCACCACATCCTCGAACCGGGCGAGCGTGATCGACGGCCCGGCCGCTTCCGGCGGCGGCGTGCGCGCAACCGCGACGTTGGCGGTTGCAGCGGCCACCGGCCCGCGTGCCCCACCGCCCGCGTCGCGCGGGCGAGATGCTTCTCGCGCCAGGCCGCTTGTCATCGCGGCGAGCTTGCGCAGAGTCTCGTCGGGGGTCGGCAAATCGGCCGCGAACCCGATTCTCACCAAAACCATGTCGGCGGCGACGAGCGGCCGCGGCGAATCCTTCACTTCGCGCAGGCCTTTCAGCAACAATTGCCATGCGCGGGTCAAGACCGGGATCGACAACTCTTGCGAGAACCGCTGGCCGCGCGTCCGCTCTTCCGGCGTCAACGAAACATCTTGCGCGGCGCCCGGCACGAGCTTCAGGCGGGTGACGAGATGAACGAATTCCGCGATTCCCGCAAGGACTTCGGACGGATCGGCGCCAAAGTCATGAAGCTCCTTCAGGGTGCCGAGGGCCTCCGCCATCTGGCCGCGCATGAGGGCTTCGAAAAGATCGATGATCCGGCCCCGGTCAGCAAGCCCCAGCATCGCGCGCAAGGCGTCCGTGGCGATCGCGCCGGGCAGACCCGCGCCATGGGCAATGGCTTGATCGAGAAGCGAAAGCGCGTCGCGCACCGAGCCTTCCGCCGCGCGCGCAATGAGGCAAAGCGCCTCGTCCTCGACCGCGACAGCCTCCTTGGCGCAGATCGAAGCGAGGTAGCCGGTCAGCACGCCCGCATCGACGCGACGCAAATCGAATCTTTGGCAGCGGGAGCGCACGGTGACCGGAACCTTTTCGATCTCGGTTGTCGCGAACAC
>DASYNQ010000186.1:0-1934 GCA_036008425.1 Methylocella sp.
GAGCGTTCGATTGCTGCGATCGCGCTCTCCAAAAGGCTTGAGCTCGCGCCTTCCAGCATCACATCGCCGCCGGCCATGGCGACGGCCATCGCATAGGTCCCGGCTTCGATGCGGTCTGGCAACACGACGTGGCGTGCTCCCAAGAGGCTGCCGACGCCCTCAATCTCGACCACGGATTGCCCGGCCCCCTTGATCCTCGCGCCCATTTTGTTGAGGCAATCGGCAAGATCGACGGTCTCCGGCTCGCGCGCCGCATTGACCAGAAGCGTATGACCGTTGGCGAGCGAAGCGGCCATAAGCGCGGTATGGGTGCCGCCGACGGTCGACTTGGGAAAATGGATCTCGCCGCCGGTCAGTCCCTTGCGCGCCTTGGCATGGACATAGCCCGCCTCGATCTCGACATGCGCTCCGAGCTTTTCGAGAACCATGATGAGAAGATCGACCGGCCTGGTGCCAATCGCGCAGCCGCCGGGCAGGGAAACCTTGGCCTCGCCCATCCGTGCGAGAAGCGGCGCGATGACCCAGAAACTCGCCCGCATTTTGGAGACGAACTCGTAGGGCGCCATCGTATCGACGATCTGGCGCGCGCTAAGGTGGATCGCCCGGGCCGCGTGCGCGGGGGCGCCCGGCCGCCTTCCATCGACCGAATGATCGACGCCATGGTGACCGAGAATGCGCAAGAGCATGCCAACGTCGGCGAGATTCGGGATATTTTCAAGGGTCAGCGTTTCGCTCGTGAGGAGCGAGGCGATCATCAATGGAAGCGCCGCGTTCTTGGCGCCGGAAATCCTTATGACGCCATTCAACGTCTGGCCGCCGACGATCCGAATACGGTCCAAGGAACACCCCGTTTTCAAAAAAGTCCGAATTAGTCTTGATTTGTGCTGGCCCCGTTTTGGGCGCCTTCGCCTCGAGCCGTTTTGCTTTCGGCCGCGTCCGCCGTCTGTTTCCTCCGCTCTCGCTTTTGCGCCTTGCGGCGGCCAAGGTTCGCCCGCAATGCTTTGGCGAGGCGTTGACGCGCGGCGGCTTTGCGCGAACCGGCCGCGCCGGACAAAGCCGGATTTCCGCCCTCCGGCACGGACCGGTCATTGGAGCCGGACAAGCTCATGATTTTAAGTCTTTCAAACAGCTTGCGCCTTCGCGGCAACATAGTTCCCACGCAGCGGGATCGCGCGCTACAAAGTCTTGTAGAGCGCCACGGCGGCCAAGGCAAGGCTCCCCAGGTTTGTGGTGCGCGAGGACCGGCAAGGGCAGCACAGGTTCATTCAAGGCGCGCGGCTCCCGCAAATGTGACACGGCTGTGAGCCGCATAAAAGCCTGTATTATATCAAAAGCTTGCACTACATCCGCCATCCCGCTGTGAATAGACGGGCTAGGACTTCGCGTGGAGGTCTTGCTCCCGTCGCGATCCCACCGCATAACCCCCTTCTGGATCTAAACGAGCCGCCGCACGTTTAAGCAAACTACGGCCTTCGGGGCGCGAAAAAACGCAGGGATAAGGCATTGGATCAACGATATGTGCGGCGTGATATGGAGCAAAAGTCCTCTCGCGGATTGAGCGGATTTGCGCGCAAGGCCAAGCCTGTCACGCAGATCTCCACGCAAGATGGCGCGCAACTTCGCGAGGACCATGCCGCGCGAGCGCGCCGCAGCTCGATCTGGCAATTGCTCGCCATCGCTTTGAGCCTCGCGATCGCGGCTTTTTCGCTCTACGTCCTTGGCCGCGCGGTTTCGGCGGTTAATCCGAGTGCTTTACGTCAGGCAATCGCAGCGACCAGCGCCGACCAGATTCTGACGGCGGCGCTTTTGACCGTCGTGTCCTTCCTTGCCCTGACCGGCTATGACGGGCTCGCGCTGCGCCAACTCAAAGCCCGCGTTCGCTATAAGACGACGGCGCTGGCCTCGTTCACGAGCTATGCGATTTCCTTCACGCT
>DASYNQ010000187.1:0-5320 GCA_036008425.1 Methylocella sp.
GAACCTGATGTTCAGGCAACCATACGGGTCCGGCGAAGAGCTCCCTTCGGCGGGGCTCAGGAGCGATCTTGCCGAGCCACAGCCCACCAGGCTACGGATGAGGCGCTCCGGCCTTCGGCGTCCGGCCACCCGGACCGGACGGAGCCGATGTCGGCGGAGAGTTTCGCACCCCATTCGGCGCAAGCCATGGGTGATTTTGGGGAAGGTGGCACGGGGGCGCGAGGCCGGCGAGCCGTTGTTGGTCGCCGGAATGGCGCCGTTGGTCATCAAGATGAAGAGATGTCGCCGCGTTCTCTTGATCATGCGCTGGCGTTTGATCCCAGCCGCGTGGGGCCGGTATGAGGCGCATGAGTTCGTCGAGGCGGGCATTGAGCCGCGCGGCATAGGTTTTCAGCAGGTGTTATGGCGCAGCTGCAACAGATTGACGGAACGGAAAAGCTCTTAAGCGCACGGGTTTGGGCTTTGCCGGTGGGATTGAGGTGAAGCCCGGGACCAGCCGGAATGCTCAATGGGCGCTCACGCCTTCGCTCTTGTAATGTCGGTTTATCTTGAGATTGATATAATTCATATTGAAGGCCGCCATATCAGTTCTTCGATCACCTTATTCAATATTCGCAACAAATTTGCGCATGTTCGGCTACAATACTTTTAATTGCGATTGATTTACGGTAACCCACTTACCAGCTGTTGTGTGGGATAGAAGCAGATTCGTTTGGATGGAGTTGAAATATCCCAGAATTTGCTCTAAATACGCTATATATATTTCCCTTCCGGACACTAAGCCGAGCAAGCCCGGCACCTAGACAAAGCCCAAAACATCGTCGCCACCACGCCGCTTAGCCGGGGATTTTCGGACCATCACGATCATCCAAGCCATTCCGCCGGCCAGGCCAAATCAGCCCTCGCACACAGGCCTCGAAACACTTTGGTGCGATTGGCAATGCCGACAGGAGCGAAAATTTGGGGCGGAGAACCGGGCGCACGCGGACTATGACGCCACCGCCCCCGGCGAGAGCAGGATTGGATCAACCGATTTCCGGTGACGGAATCTCTTTGCCTTGCCCTGGTTTCGGACCGCGAACCAGGGCCCGTTTCGCCGCACGATGTTCGAGCGTTTGGCGCACGGCTTCGATTACTTTGCGCATTACGCTGGGGAAGGCCTCCTTGTCGAGGCCGCGATCAGACACGAAACGGTAGCCCGCGGGCGCGCGCCGCCTGGTTGCAACTTCCGCGACGTAAATGTCGAGCCGCAAGGCGAAATGGGTGAACGCATGCGAGACACTTTTATCGAGCTTCCGGTAGGAAGCCTCGACCGGCGCCTGGCCCGCGACTGAGGCCGCGTCGAAATGGATCTCCCAACCGGTTCCGGGTATTTCCGACATGCCGCCGAGGAGCCCCCGGGGTGGCCGCGTGCGGACGAGAACCGCGCCGTCCCCGCGGCGCACGAAAAAGGCGGCGCCCTGGCGCAGCGGCCTTTCCCGCCGTGGCGCCTTGGGCGGCAGGCTTTCGGGGCAGCCCGAGGCATGGCCGCGACAAAATTTTAGCAGGGGACAAATGTCGCAAGAAGGATGTTTTGGCGAGCAGATCATGGCGCCAAGGTCCATCATCGCCTGCGCGAAATCGCCAGGCCGCTCGACCGGCACCATGGCGGCAGCCGTGGCCTTGATTTCGGACCTTGCCGCTGGCAGCGGCGTGGAGATCGAACAGAGGCGCGCAAGCACCCGCTCGGCATTGCCGTCGATGGCGGCCGCGGAACGGCCAAAAGCGATCGCCGCGACGGCCGCCGCGGTATAGGGCCCAATACCTGGAAGGTCCCGCAACGCCGCTTCGGTGTCCGGAAACTTGCCCTTGAGCGGTCCCGCGACAATTTTGGCGCAAGCATGGAGATTGCGCGCGCGCGAATAATAGCCGAGCCCGGCCCAGGCCCGCATCACCTCTTCGCCGCTGGCTTGAGCCAACAGGCCGACCTTGGGCCAGCGCGCCAGAAAGCCCAAGAAATAGGGCTTTACGGCCGCAACCGTCGTCTGTTGCAGCATGATTTCCGAAAGCCAAACCTTGTACGGGTCGGCGGGCTCCTCCGGCGAGGCGCGCCAAGGCAGATCGCGGCGATGGCGGTCATACCAGGCAAGTAGAGCACCAGCGGCGCCAGCGCGCGCGTCAAGGCTCGGTTTGAACGCCATAGATGCGCCTCGATTGACCGCTCCTTTATCTTAGCTGTGAATAAGGTGCAAAGCAAAGGGGCCGAGAGATGAGCGCCACCGTCAAGCCGATACCCGAAGGGCACCAAGGGGCAATACCCTATCTGACCGTGAGCGACGCCAGCAAAGCCATCGCGTTTTACAAAGCCGCTTTCGGCGCGGCGGAGGTGCTTTGCATCGAGCATGGGGGCAAGGTCGGACATGCGGAACTCGAAATCGGCGAGGCCAGGATCATGCTTTGCGACGAATTTCCGGACCACGATGCCTTGAGTCCGCAAACGATCGGGGGAACCCCTGTCATGATCCACCTCTACGTGGAGGATGTCGATGCGTTCACTGCACGTGCGATTGGCGCGGGCATAAAGGTTCTTCGGCCTGTCACGGATCAATTCTACGGCGAGCGCGGCGGCAAATTCGAGGACCCTTCCGGCCATCGCTGGTGGATCGCGACTCATAAGGAGGATATTTCGCTCGAGGAACTTAAGAATCGCGCCGCCGCTTTGTTTGGCAGCGAGGCGGCCTGAGAAGGCTCCGCCGCCCATTGTGGAAAGCGACCCGGGAAAGCACTTGGAATCGACGAATTTTCGCGTGCAGCACCGGCTCAGACAAGGTATAAGGGAGTATGTGGAAATGCCGCCCCGGCAAAATCCCGTGGTCCCGGCCGCTCGCGGACCTCGTTCAAACCGCGATCGAGCCGGTTCTGAGGCGGCAAGGTTTTGGCCAGTCCGGTCTCGTTTTGTTTTGGGACGATATTGTCGGCGAAAGACTCGCCGCGATGTCACAACCGGTCAAAGTGCAGTGGCCGGTGCGGCAACATGGCCGCGCGGCGGAAGACGACCCAGTTGCGGCGACGCTCATCGTGCGCGTCGAGACGGGATTCGCCTTGGAATTGCAGCATCTCGCGCCTATTGTCATCGAGCGCGTCAACGCCCACTTCGGCTGGAGTTTCGTCTCGCGCCTCCTGCTGAAGCAAGGTCCGGCTGCCCCACCGCCCCTCGCCAGGCATGGGGTCCGCCCGTTGGACAAGGCCGCCGAGACGGCGGCGGAAACGATCGTCGGCAGTGTCATGGATGAACCGTTGCGGCTAGCCCTGACGCGGCTCGGTGCGCGTGTTCTCGCCGGGCCTTAAGCAAGATGTATTGGCTTGCCGACGCTAAGCCGGCGGACATTTTCCGGAAACGATGCCACAGGGCCGGAGGCGCGCCCCTAAACTTGCCAAAACAATAATTGTCTTGCCTTCCCGCCGCGTAATCAGGCAAATCTGCGCTCAAGTTGCCGATGGAGCATAAATTCATGCGTTCGCCCAAAATTGGTCAGGCTGACTTTAGAAGGCGTCGCGGCGTGTTCGAGATGGCGGCCGCCGCCGGTCTGACAATCGCTGGTTTTTTCGCCGTGCTCTGCGATCCCGCGGTTCTGGCGCAAGGCGCGGGTGCGGCGTTGGATGAGCTGATGGCCGGCGAGGCTCTGCCGGACGTTGCACTTGGCGCGAACGAAGCGCCGGTCACGATTGTCGAATATGCTTCGATGACCTGCGGACATTGCGCGGGCTTTTACGCCGCCACCTTTCCGCAATTAAAAAGCAAATATATCGACCCCGGCAAGGTCCGTTTCATTTTGCGCGAATTCCCCCTCGACCCTTTGGCGGCGGCCGGTTTCATGCTGGCACGCTGCGCCGGCGACGACAAGCGAAATGCAATCGTCGATCTCCTGTTCGCCCAACAGAAGACCTGGGCCTTTACGGACAAGCCGCTCGAAGCCTTGTCCGCTCTCCTCAAGCAAACCGGGATGAGCCAAAAGACCTTTGACGCTTGCCTCCAGAACGACGACCTCCGGGACAAGGTCTACAAGGTGCATGACCGCGCGGCGGAGAAATTCGGGGTCACCTCCACACCGACCTTCTTTATCAACGGCAAGAAGGAGACAGGCGAGATGACGCCGGAGGCACTCGCAAAATTGCTCGACCCCTTCCTGAAAGGCTAACGGGTCTACAAGCTCCAGTGGGCCAGTGCGATAGCCGTGACGCAACGAAGTTATTGAGTAGCGAGGTTTGCGCGCGGAAGCTCAAAACATGTCAAGCGAAACGCGGGCTTCGTCCGACATCCGTCCCTGGTCCCACGGCGGATCGAAAACCACCGTAACATCGACGCCGAGAACCCCCGGGACCGCGCCGACCGCTGTCTCGATCGAGCGGGTGAGTTCCCCCGCCACCGGGCAGCCTGGCGCGGTCAGGGTCATATCGATCTTGATCAGGCGATCGTCGCCGATGTCGACTTTGTAGATCAGTCCAAGCTCATAGATATCGCAGGGAATTTCGGGATCGAACACCGTCTTCAGCGCGGCAACGACGTCGCTGGTATAACGCGCGCGTTCGTCTTCCGGCACCGATCCGTCGAACAGCCATTGCGGTTCGTTCGGCATGGATTCAGGGCCTTCAACGGATGCCTGGCATTCGATGGTTTGTGCTGTGGTCACGTCTGGCTCCTCGTTTCTCAAGCAAATAGGCCTTGCGCTTTGATCAAGGCTCCGGCGAGCTTGTCGACTTCCTCGAAGGTGTTATAGAGCGCGAAGGAAGCGCGGCAGGTCGATGTCACGCCGAAGCGCGAAAGAAGCGGCTGGGCGCAATGCGTTCCGGCACGTACCGCGACCCCGCATCGATCGAGCACGGTGGCGACATCATGCGCATGGGCGCCCTCCATGTTGAAGGATATGATGGCGCCCTTGCCTTTCGCTTGGCCGAAGATCCGCAGCGCGTTGATCCGCGACAATCGCTCATGCGCATAATTGCTCAAGCCCAGTTCATGCGCATGAATGCGCTCGCCGCCGATCTTTCGCACATAGTTCACGGCGGCGCCGAGCCCGATCGCCTGCACGATCGGCGGTGTGCCGGCCTCGAAACGATGCGGCGGCTCGTTATAGGTCACGCGATCCTTGGTGACTTCATCGATCATCTCGCCGCCGCCGAGGAAGGGAGGCAATTTCTCCAGCCATTCCTTCTTGCCGTAGAGCGCGCCGATGCCGGTCGGCCCATAGAGCTTATGGCCGGTTAGGCAATAAAAATCGACATCGAGGTCAACAACATCGACGTCGAGATGGACCGCGCCTTGCGAACCATCGATCAATAC
>DASYNQ010000188.1:0-4716 GCA_036008425.1 Methylocella sp.
GGGCAGGCCCATTTCCACCGGGTTGGTCGGCGGCCCTTGCGCTTGCTCGGCGGCCGGGTTGCCCAGCCGGCGGCCGGTCGCACGCATGTCCCAGAAATTGCCGCCGACGAGGTCACCCTGCCCGGGATTGTAGTGCAGCACAGGCGAGAGCGGCGCGTAGGCGTGCGATTGCGGCTTGCGATTGCTGAAGCGCGTGCGCACTGACCCGGGATAGGAGCCGGTGGTCCGGTTCAGCTCCGGCACGGGACCGGTAAAGCCCGTCTCGGGCGTGTGGCAGAAAGCACACGCCTCGTTGCGGTTCACCGAGAGCTGCTTGTCGTACAGCATCAACTTGCCGAGCAACTCGATTTGCTGGACCTGATTGTCCGGCGGCGCTGCAAGCCGCTCGATCGTCTGGGCCTCAATGCGGTCGATCTCGGCCTCGACCTGCGCAATTTCCTGCAGAGCCTGAGGCGAGAGTACTGTGCCGCTCTCCTCCGCGCCGGGCGCATCTGCGCCCAGCGTGGCGGCGACCAGGGCCGCCGTGATCGACAGAAGCGCGCGCTGTGTCTTCATTTTGAATCCTCCGCGAGCAAACACGGCTGCGATAGTTTCAATGTGCTGGATGTCCGATATCGTCATTAGCAAAAACTCAAGCTGAGCTGCCATCGGCTTGCCTGGCAGTTGATGGCCGCACGCATGAAATCGCTTCCGGCACCACCGGCTGTCACATTGTACATTATTACCATGTACATTACAATAAACACTCGCCAAACGCTGTTAATTGGATTATATACCGATTGCATTCGGTGTACCGCGAGCCTTAAAGCATGCCCAAAGTCATTTCCGCAAATCGCCTCGCCGATGGAATCGTGGTCTATGCCGGCCGCGATGGTTCCTGGTTCGAGCGGCTTAGTCAGGCGAAAATTTTTGCAAGCAAGGCCGAAGCGGAGGCCGGACTCCTCGTTGCCCAGAAGGACGCGAAGCGAAATCTTGTCGTCGAACCTGTTGTGGTCGAGGTCACTGAGGACGCCAGCGGGCTGCGCGCCGTAACATTACGCGAGGCAATTCGCGCGCGGGGTCCGACGATCGATTTCTTGCCGCGCACGCATGCCTTCGCACGCGGCGCGGACCCGCCGCAAGAAAATACGGCCAAGCAAACAACGAAAGCGGTTTTGCGGATGCCGCGATTGGCGGACGCGCGAGAGCATCATCCTAGAGAGCATGAAATTATAAGCGCGGCCGCCTCTCCGATGGAGGCCGCACGTTGAAGCAACGCACAGAAAGCATGAGCGTTTCGAGTTGAGACGCTCAAGGTATCGGGCACGATTTCCGCGGGCGGAGCGCAGCTGACATGTATCGTTACGATGAATTCGACAAAAACTTTGTCGCCGCGCGGGTGGCGCAATTTCGCGACCAGGTCGCGCGCCGCCTCTCCGGAGAATTGGACGAGGAACAGTTCCGGCCGCTTCGCCTGATGAATGGCGTCTATCTGCAATTGCATGCCTATATGCTTCGGATCGCGATCCCCTATGGCACCTTGTCGCCGCGGCAATTGCGCAAGCTTGCTTTTATCGCGCGGCGCTACGACAAGGGCTACGGCCATTTCACGACTCGGCAGAACATTCAGTTCAACTGGCCGGCGCTCGCCGATTGCCCCGATATTCTCAACGAGCTGGCCGAAGTCGAGATGCACGCGATCCAAACCTCGGGCAATTGCATCCGCAATGTCACGGCCGATCAATTTGCAGGCGCGGCCGCCGACGAAATCGAGGATCCCCGCCCTTACGCCGAAATTTTGCGGCAATGGTCGTCGCTGCATCCCGAATATTCGTTTCTTCCGCGAAAATTCAAGATCGCGGTCAACGGCGCCGCCAAGGATCGTGCCGCGATAAGGGTGCACGACATCGGCTATCAGATTGTCAAGAATGCCGACGGCGAGGTGGGCTTTGCCGTCTACGTCGGCGGCGGCCTGGGCCGCACCCCCTTGGTCGGGCATAAGATCCGCGACTTCTTGCCGAAGGCCGATCTCCTCGCCTACACCAATGCGATTCTCCGGATCTATAATCTCGAAGGGCGGCGCGACAATAAATTCAAGGCGCGGATAAAAATTCTCGTCCACGAGAAAGGCGCAGACGTCATTCGCGTCGAGGTCGAGGCCGAGTTCGCCAATCATCGCGACGACGCGCTCGCCCTGCCGCAAGACGAAATCGATCGCATCCGCGCCTATTTCGCCCCACCGGAGTTGCCCGCGCGCGCAACAACTTCCATTGCGTTCGAAAAACGAAAAGCAAATGATTTGGGTTTTGCCCGTTTCTCCGCGCAAAATGTGGTGGCTCATAGAACGCCCGGATATGGGATCGTCACGGTATCCTTGAAGCCCATCGGCGGCATTCCAGGCGACGCCAGCGCCGAATCCATGGAAACGATCGCCGATCTCGCCGAAGCATTTTCAGCTGACGAGATCCGCGTCGCGCATGAACAGAACCTCGTCCTGCCGCATGTCGCGCTCGATGATTTGCCCGAGGTGTTCGACCGGCTTGCCGGGCAAGGTCTCGCCACCGCGAATACCGGCCTCGTGACCGACATTATTGCGTGCCCCGGGCTTGATTACTGCGGCCTGGCGACCGCCCGCTCGATCCCCGTCGCGCAGCGGATTTCCGATCGGTTTGGCGATGGTGCGCGGGCGCGGGAAATTGGCGAGCTCAAGATCAATATTTCGGGCTGCATCAATGCTTGCGGGCATCACCATGTCGGCCATATCGGCATTCTCGGCCTAGAGAAGGCCGGCTCCGAGGCCTATCAGATCACGCTTGGCGGTTCCGCCGACGAGACTTGCAACGTCGGCGCGATCACCGGGCGGAGCTTCTCTTCAGACGAGATCGTCGGCGCGATCGAGACGGTCGTCGATACCTATTTGAAGCTCCGTGCCGGCTCGGCGGAGGATTTTCTCGCGGCCTACCGGCGGATCGGAATGGAGCCATTCAAGGAGGCTCTTTATGGCCGCGAATGAGGCTGCCATCTTCGCCGATACGGATAGCGCCGCGCGGCTCGGCGCCAAATTCGCCGGCATGGACACGCGCGAATTGATGCGCCTCGTGATTGAGGATCTGTTCCCTCGCCGGATCGCGCTTGTCTCGAGTTTCGGCGCGGATTCCGCCGTGCTGCTCCATATGGTGGCACAAATCGACAAGGCCACGCCGGTGCTGTTTATCGACACCCGGGTTTTGTTCGCGGAGACCCTCGCCTATCGTGACGAACTCGTGGCGCTTCTTGGCCTTTCAAATGTGATCACGATCGGGCCAAAGAACGCGCTGCTTACGGCGGAAGATCCGGAAAACTTCCTTTGGGCAAGCAATCCCGGCCGCTGTTGCGAAATCCGCAAGGTTTTGCCGCTGGCGCAAGCGCTCGAAGGCTATGACGCCTGGATCTCCGGCCGCAAGCGGTTTCAGGCGCACACGCGCGGGTCCCTAGCCTTGTTCGAATCCGAAGGCGGCCGCATAAAAATCAATCCGCTTGCACACTGGTCGGCCTTCAAAATTCGGGACTATCTCGACGCCTTCGACTTGCCGCGCCACCCACTCGTCGCCAAAGGCTATTTTTCGATTGGGTGTATCCCTTGCACCTCGCCCGTAAAGCCTGGGGAAGACCCGCGCGCGGGGCGCTGGCGCGGGAGTAGCAAAGTCGAATGCGGGCTTCATACGCTGCCGCTTTACGCCGGTTTGGACATTTGAAAATGCCGATATTCAAAGGCGATGGTTTTGAGCCGGATGAGTGGCGCAATTTGGCGCAAGGAGAAGACCTTCCGCCGGACGGCAAGGTCATCCTGACGCTGGCGCAATGGCAAGGAGCCAGCGCGCATGCCCAAACCGGCAATATACCACTTGGCCTGCTGATTGAACCGGGCCAGGACATACGAACAATCGCGCCCAACCTTGCCCGCTTCGCGCTCGTCGCAATCGCCTTTCCAAAATTCACCGATGGGCGCGGCTACTCGCTCGCGCACCAGCTTCGCGGCAATTTGGGTTTTGCGGGTGAATTACGGGCGACCGGCGAGATTCTGTTCGACCAGCTGCAATTGCTCGCGCGCTGCGGCTTCGACAGTTTCGAAATAAGCGATAGCGCCACGATCCGGCTTCTCGAAGCTGGCCGAAGGCCTGGCCTCGGGATTTTCTATCAGCCCGGTCTCGGGCCTGAAATCCCGGAGCGGACAAGACTTTTGGCACGCCGCGCCGTATCCTGAAGCCGAGAGCATGGTTCGATCGAGGACACGCGCACAATTTTCGCGGCGACCGGTCAATTGGACGAGGGATTGTCGATCTTCGGATTTTCACGTGCGGATGTCGAGGACGGCCGCCTCTGACCGGAAGGGACGTTCCTCGAACGCGCGGCTGCCGGACTCTCCAGCCGTTATTGGATAATTGGTTCGAGAATATGCTGAAGACCTGCCAAGATCGGCTGGTCCGAACCGTTCATGGCCTGCCGGAGGGCGTGTTTTTCTTGTTCCCCGCCGATCTTCTCGAATTCGCGAACCGCGCGGGCCGTGAAGGCGCCGATTGACAACCCATTTGCGCCGGCGGTCACCCCCACCTTGCCCGCGAAACCGGACCCCATCGATGCGACGGCGGCCTGGGCGACCTTTTCGTGCGAACACGTATGAATTATTTCAGCGATCAAACACATGACACCCTCGCTTAGCGGGCCGAACGGCGTTGGAAACGGTCGAAAAGCGGCACT
>DASYNQ010000189.1:0-3928 GCA_036008425.1 Methylocella sp.
CAGCGGCGAGAAATAGGGACGGATTTCGCGATTTCGCGGAACCGCCAAGCTACCCCTGTGACATGGATGTGACCGACCCCGGCGTCACTTTCAACATCAGCGCGCGCTTTTCGATTTTTCCGAACGTCGCCTTGTCTGCGCCGGAGAGCCAGATCTGCCCGCCCAAGGTTTCGAGCGCTTCAAAAAGAGCGTCGCGCCGGACCGGATCGAAATGGGCGGCGATCTCGTCGAGGAGGACGAGTGGTGTCAGTCCGCTTATCGTTGCCACGAGCCGGGCGTGCGCCAGAACCAATCCGGCGAGGAGTGCCTTTTGTTCTCCCGTCGAGGCCTGCGCCGCCGGGATTTGTTTCGGGCCGTGGCGCACGCAAACATCGCTCGCCTGCGGCCCGATGAGAGTGCGCCCCGCCGCCGCGTCGCGGGACCGGTTGCCGCGCAAAATGCCACGATAAATGTCCTCGGCTTCCAGCGCCGGGCAGGTCCCCACCAGGCGCTCGATTTCGCCCTCTAAGGCGAGATCCGCCCATGGAAAGGGCGACGTTTTATCCCGTGTCTCCGTAATGAGCGCCGCAAGCCGCGACACGGTCTCAATCCGGGCCGCGGCAACCGCGGTGGCGAGTTCGGCGGCTTCCCGTTCGATCGCGTCGAGCCAGCCGCGATCGGCGCCCGGACCCTCCTCTAAGAGACGGTTGCGGCTGCGTAACGCCCGTTCGAGCGAGGCCACGCGGGTCCCGTGATCGGCGTCGATGGCGAGCACGAGCCGGTCGAGAAGCCGCCGCCGGTCGCCTGCCGGGCCCATGAAAAGCCCGTCCATCGCGGGCGTCAGCCACACCACGCGAACATGATCGGAAAAGCCGCGTATGGACCTGGCGGGCGCGTGGTCGATCCGGTATTTGCGCAGCAGCGGCGCGTTCGTCTGCGGCTCGATCCCGGTCCCAAGCTGGACGCCGCCCTTTCGCGTTGCAAGTTCGACCGAGATAGCGAAGCCGCCGCGTCCACTGTCGCGTGCGCAATCTCCCAATTCGGCCCGGCGAATGCCACGTCCAGGCGCAAGCAGAGATAACGCTTCAAGCAGGTTGGTTTTGCCCGCGCCATTGTCCCCGGTCAGCACGATGAGGCGCGCGTTAACGGCAAGATCGAGCGAGGCATAGGAGCGAAAATCGGCGAGCGCGAGCCGCCGCACGCCCGCTTGGGCGAAAGCCGTCGCGGGCGCATTGGGTGCAGGCGCCTCCAAAGACGTTCCGGTCATTTCCGGAAAAGGCTGCTCAAAACTTTGCAAATCGTCCATGTTCGACCAATGATCCAGCAATGGCGCGACAGCGGCACCCGTCCGCGCCATGGGCGCGAGGCGCTGTGGCAGTTTATGCCCAGTCGTAGAATTCGAGGAGCGCGGCCTTTTTGCCGTCACTGACGATGATTTTGCCCGTCGAGCTCGGCCGGAACTTGATTTCGCTCATCTCGAAGCCGGATGCCAACAATTCCGTCTCGATGGGGGCAAAATCCTGTTTGGAAGAGGTCTCGGATAAAAGGTCGAAGACAGCGAGTTCGAAGGGCGGCCGGTCAGGGTAGTGCCTGAGCAAGTTTCTATGATCGAAGATGGCGTAAGCGGTCTTGTCGTCTCCGGTCAAAACCCTAATCCCGACCGTTTCAAACGGCACCGCGAATTTCCTCCAGCTTCTTTTTGAGACATCTAAAACCCAAAACAACTCGCTAGCATACGCAATAAACGCAAATTTGTTGTCGAAAACATAGCCCGCCTCGAGTTCATCGAATTGCCAGGAATCGCGGTCCTTGTCCATAAGCTCTCCGATCCCGAGCTCCAACATTCCATCCCGCGAGAAAATAGACATAATATTCCTTTCCAGTGCACCCGGTCTGAAGCTGTATAAAGTCTCTTCATCATAGGAAACAAAGATATGGCTATGCGCCCAGCATCTAAATCGGCTTCTTAGCGTCTGAAGCTATTATTGCTGAGTTTTTAGAATTTGTGCCAGCAGCTCTTTCCCGCCTTCGATGGATTCATCACCGCGAAATCGTGAAATTTCAAGATGATCATCCTCGAATATATCGATCTCGATTCTTTCCCCAACCAAAGTCACCGACAATCGTACCGTGTCTGGTCTTGTCCGTTCTATATAGAAATGCAGGTTAGCTTCCTCTATTGCCTTAATAGTATTGAAAATTGCAGATGACACTTGTAAATCCTCCGTTATTCGTGAGACACTTATTTTCGAAATCGATTGTCGAAAAGGAGCTTCTTCCCCTTTACGGCAGCTTTAACCCCACCTTGTGCATCTTTAAGTAATTGGTCAACGCTCAAATCAAGATATTCACTTGGAAATTCACGCATGATAGAGCCTTTGCACTTTTCCGCAATGAAGGAAGAGCATTTTATGTTGGTCTGCGCTACTTGCACGTTATTTGATGTCGGCGGAGTCGCTGTCGGCGGCGGCTGAGCTTCCGATGAGTTGTCCCCCGAGGTCCATTGCCCGCTCTCGCGTCCGCTGCCCGCCGGAACGCGCGGCTGATCTTCCCTATATTTTTCGATGTCCCGCGCCGCGCGCGGAAACCCCAAAGCCTTCAGCAAATCGCTAGGGCAAACGCCTTTTTCGAGGGCCGTCCCGGCGAGGAAGAGGCGGTAGGCGTCCGTCTCATCGATCTTCGGCAAGCCGAGGAAGGCGAGATGGATTTGCGCCTGCGCTTTGTCGCCCGCGCGCCAAAATTCGCCCGCCCGGCGGATCTTTTCGATGACGCCTCCGGCAAGAGGTTCGCGATAGGCGGCCGTCAACAGCGAAAGGAGGCGCGCCTCTTCTCCATCGAAAGCGAGACCGCCCGCCGCGAGCCCTTCCTTTCCGAATTCCGCGAGAATCGTGCCGCCCCCAAGCACAAGGCCCGCTTGGGTAAATGTCATTTCACGATGAAGGGGGCGGCCTACCCTCCTATCGTGCCAGTCTCGCTCGAACACATCGATGTTTTGCATGATCTCTCCACGCCCCGCAAAAGGCGGAAACATGCAGATAGAACTCATGCTTTGGCCGCGTCCAGATCCGGCCAAACATGCGTTTCGCGCAACCTTACATTCCGCCGAGGCATTGCGGTAAGGTCCTCGCTTCAACGAGGAGCCACTGGTCAGTTACAGACATTGTGGCCATGGTCGTCAAACCGATGCACTCCCTAAAATCATTTTGCTTGTCAAAGCCTGCAATTCGATCTACTTGTACGGCTCCCCTCGTATGAACTAACATATTTTGGCGCTGCTCGCACGCGTCGCTACCAGCGTTAGCCCCGGTCATTGCAGGACCAGGTTGCGCCAATCGCCCCCCTTATCCGCGCGCCAGATCCGCGCCACCCTTCCAAGGACTTCCTCCCAATGCAGGAAATCAAACTGCAGGACTTGAAGCTCAAGTCGCCGACCGAACTGCTTGCCTTCGCGGAGAAACATGAAGTCGAGAACGCTTCGATCATGCGCAAGCAAGAGCTGATGTTTGCGATTCTCAAGCAATTGGCGAGCCGCGACATCGAGATCGTTGGCGAAGGCGTCATCGAGGTCTTGCAGGACGGCTTCGGGTTCCTGCGGTCTCCGGACGCCAATTATCTGGCTGGACCCGACGATATTTATGTATCGCCGTCCCAGATTCGCCGGTTCGGCTTGCGCACGGGCGATACGGTGGAAGGCTTGATCCGCGGTCCCAAGGAAGGCGAGCGGTATTTCGCGCTGCTCAAGGTCAATACGATCAATTTTGAGGACCCAGAAAAAATCCGGCACAAGGTTCACTTCGACAATCTGACCCCGCTTTATCCCGACGAGCGGCTGAAGCTCGAGGTCGACGATCCCACCAGGAAGGATTTGTCGGCGCGTGTCATCGATATCGTGGCGCCGATCGGCAAGGGCCAGCGCGCCTTGATCGTCTCGCCGCCGCGCACCGGCAAG
>DASYNQ010000190.1:0-3282 GCA_036008425.1 Methylocella sp.
GTCCGTCAAGGGAACGGCAAAGGTCGTCACGCTTGCCCGCACCGATCCGGTGTTCGCGCGGGTGCGCGCCGAGGCGGAGGACGCTGTTCGCAACGAGCCGGACATCGCCGGTTTTATCTTTTCGGCGATCCTCAATCAGGATTCGCTTGAAGCGGCGATCGTCCACCGGCTAGGCGCCCGGCTCGCACACCAGGCCTTTCCGGGCGATCTCATCGAGCAGGCCTATTTCGACGCCATCGCGGGCGATCCTTTGATCCCTGAGGCCTTCCGCGCCGACATTGCCGCCGTGGTCGACCGCGATCCGGCCTGCACGCGGCTGATCGAGCCGGTGCTCTATTTCAAGGGGTTTCACGCGATCGAGACGCATCGCCTGGCGCATGCGCTCTGGACCGCCGGCCGGCAAGATTTCGCACTCTATCTCCAAAGCCGCTCGTCCGAGGTGTTCCAGACCGATATTCATCCCGCGGCCCGGATAGGCAAAGGGATTTTCCTCGATCACGCGACCGGTCTTGTCGTTGGCGCGACCGCGGTGATTGGCGACAATGTTTCGATGCTGCAGGATGTGACCTTGGGCGGCACCGGCAAGGTGCGCGGCGACCGTCATCCCAAGATCAAGCCGGGTGTGCTGATCGGCGCCGGAGCCAAAATTCTCGGCAATATCGAGATTGGCTGTTGCTCGCGCATTGCCGCGGGTTCGGTTGTGTTGCATTCGGTGCCGGATAACAAGACGGTGGCGGGCGTGCCAGCGAGAATTGTCGGCGACGCGGGATGCGCCGAACCTTCGCGCGTCATGGATCAGATTCTTGCATTCACGCCGGTCAACGAATAGTTCGATTTGAAGTTGGCCAAGGTTGTCGCCCGCGGAATTTTCTGGCAGAGGTTCGACCCGACCGGCCGGTGAGCGGCTCGCGGTCCGGTGCGGGCGGGGTGCCTCGGGAGCGCGTCGTGGATAAAGCGGAATTGCGGAAATTGCAGGAATTCCTGCGTAAATCCCTCGACAATCAGGGAATCAAGGTTGCACCCGGCAAACGCAATCCGGACGATGCCGACGTGCAGCTTGGCGAGCGCCGGATCGGCGCGATAACGGTCGATGACGAGGACGGCGACAGGTCTTTCTCCTTCGAGATGAAGGTTCCCGTCGAGCGGCCGGTGTTGCAGGATTATTTGCGGAGGCTTTTCGAGACCGACAAATTGACGATCGTGCCGCGCGGTAAAAAAGGCGATTCGGTCGACTTGAACAATGGCGGCGATTTTCTAGGCGTCATCTCGTCGGACGATCCCAAGGCGAAGAGCTTTACTTTGCAGATGGCGATCCTCGATTTCGATCTCGACGAATTTTGAAAAATTGGGCGACAGGGATCAACCGCTCTTGTCATTCGGGGGTGCAGATTGAGTTGTGAAAATAGCCTGTTGATGCGCGCATTTGGCTGTCCCCAAGGTTTCCTGGGAAGATTAGGGGGTCCTATTATGGCGCGCAAGAACCGGACGTGCGCCGCTTGGGTCACCGATCTGCTCGACGTCCAGCCCAGCGATAGAGTGCTCGAGGTTGGATTTGGCCCTGGAGTAGGCATTCAGCTGCTAACCAGCTCGGCTTCGGCGGGATATGTGGCAGGCGTGGATCCTTCCAAGGAAATGGTCGCGCAAGCCACAACCCGCAACAAGAAAGCAATCGAGAATGGGCAGGTGGACCTGCGGCACGGCTCCGTGGCGAGCTTGCCATTCGCAGACAACACATTCGACAAGGCCCTGGCGATTAACTCCATGCAAGTCTGGCCCGACGCCGTGGCGGGCTTACGGCAAATGCGGCGGTGCATGAGGACTGGGGGCACAGTGCGCTTGGCTTCACGCCCTATTCTGGGCAGCCAAACACCGGATTAGCTGAAACGTGCGCGGCGGCGGGGTTCGCCAAGGCGCACGTGGTGGAGAGCGATAAGAACTTCTGTGCGCTGGCGATTAAACCATGACCGGCAGTTTTCCTGAATCGTAAAACCTCGTTTGTCCAAGACGATTGGTTTGCTGTTGGAGTTCAATGAAAATGCCGGTTTACGCGCTCGATGGCGTTTCGCCCATTCTCCCAAGTGATGGCCGTTTCTGGATCGCGCCTGGCGCGCAAGTCATCGGCAAGGTGCGGCTCGAAACCGATGTGTCGATCTGGTTTGGCGCCGTTCTGCGCGGCGACATCGAAGAGATCTTCGTTGGCGCGCGCTCCAATGTCCAGGATGGATCGCTGCTGCACACCGACTTGGGATTTCCCTTGACCATCGGTCAAGATTGCACCATCGGCCATCACGCGATCCTTCATGGCTGCACGATTGGCGAAAACAGCCTCATCGGGATGGGCGCGACGGTTTTGAACGGCGCCAGAATCGGCCGCAATTGTTTCGTCGGCGCCAATGCCTTGGTGACCGAAGGCAAGGAGTATCCGGACAATAGTTTGATCGTCGGCAGCCCCGCCCGCGTCGTGCGCAGCCTCGACGAAGCTTCGGCCCGCGACCTGCGCGACGGCGCCGCGCTGTATGCCGCCAATGGGCGGCGCTTCGCCAAAGGCCTGGTGGCCATCGGTTAAGCGGCTAAAATCTCGCCACTCCGGTCCTGGATCGTAATTGCCACCCCTCTGGAACATGACCGAAATCTGGTTTTATCATCTTCAGCGGCAGCCCCTCGAAAGGGTTTTGCCAAATCTCATCGAGAAATCGCTCGAAAAAGGCTGGCGCGTCGGCCTGCAGGCAAGGAGCGAAGAGCGGCTCGATGCGCTCGATTCCTGGCTCTGGACCTATTCGGACGAGAGTTTTGTCGCACATGGCAGGGCGTGCGACGGCGACAGCGAACTCCAGCCGGTTTATCTCACGGCGGGCCTCGAAAATCCCAATGGCGCGGCGCTCAGGCTGTTTATCGAGGGGGCGGAAATGGCGCCGGCCCTTCTGGGCGCTGGCGCGGCCTATGCCCGCGCGGTTGCCCTCTTCGACGGCAATAACGCGGACGAACTCGCGGCTGCGCGGACCCAATGGAAGGAGCTTAAGGATTTGGGCTTTGCGGTGACCTATTGGCAGCAGGGCGCCAACGGTCGCTGGGAAATGAAGTCTTGAGCCAACACCCGGAAATTCTGCCCGCAAGTCAATTTGAATGTCGGCTTGTGCCCCAGGCTGTGTAAAAACGCGCGGGGCGATGTGATTCTCGCGGTATGATTGCTGCGCGATTTGCGGAGGGATCGGATGAAGCGCTTTGTTTGAGGGGATGGATCGCCGGCAGAGCACCCTTTTCCCTGAATGCCTGGAAGATTGG
>DASYNQ010000191.1:0-1542 GCA_036008425.1 Methylocella sp.
GCGCTTCTGCGCCGCCGTCCAGCCTGCCGCAACAATGACCGGGATTTCAGCTATCCCAAGCTTATGCGCCGCAAGCACGCGGCCATGCCCGGCGATAATGCCGTCTGCCTCATCGACGAGCACGGGAACAGTCCAGCCCCATTCGCGGATCGACGCGGCGATCTGGTCGACCTGCTGCGGGCTGTGCGTGCGGGCATTGCGGGCATATGGGATCAGCGCGGCAACCGCGCGCCGTTCAACTTTATCTGCTGGCCAATCTGGTTGCAAAATAATGTTCTCCTGGGGTCTGGGGTTGTGCCGCGCTCACCGCTCCAGTCGCGCTCGCCGCTCGTCGCACCAGTCACTGGTATTTGAGTCTTTGTCACGATGCCGTGATGTTTCCTACCAGGTGAAACTTTTAGAGCCCTGAAGCGATAAATGGACATAGCGGGGTTGCGCCGAGGCGGCTCCTTCGTCCGCTCTTGGCTGCCCAACAGGCCGCCCCTGGTCTGGACCTCTCCCCGAGATCAGGGGCACTGGCCAACGCACACCCCGCCCGCGACGTGTTGCGCCGATGTTACACCGGCTGTTTATTGTTATGCCAAGGCGAGATGTAATCGAATTTTTGACGAAATGCCGTGTTTAATGCCTCTAGCG
Source organism: Methylocella sp. (assembly GCA_036008425.1). Classification (GTDB taxonomy): domain Bacteria; phylum Pseudomonadota; class Alphaproteobacteria; order Rhizobiales; family Beijerinckiaceae; genus Methylocapsa. The sequence continues at coordinate 637 of DASYNQ010000191.1, forward strand.
TGGCGACGTCCGCTTTGATGCCGCACTGGAAACTTTGCAGGCAATTGGACAAAGCAATGATCCATTCATCGCACCGGGATCGCAAGGCCAAGGCCATTGCCGAAGTGCTGGCAATGATCGATGCTGATCTACCACTAGCGCCGCATCGGCCGCGTTCTGTCCTCGAGACGGAGGAATGGCTCTTCGAAAGCGCCATCAAATTTATCGAGGCTCGGGAAAAATATTATGCCGAGCGTGCTGTGCAAATAAAGAGAAAGAACCATTGATAAGCCCTCTTTTCGGCATAACCTCTCTTCTATCGGCCATCGCGATTTCTTGAATATGACGCAGTTTGCCGGTTTCCTGGCGTCGGGCCAAGGAATGCGCCCCGCGAGCAGCCGCCGCAAGACCCAGCACAGCGCGCGAAGCTTCAAAGTGAGATAGCGAAGGCGGATGTGCAGCACTCCTATCCCTCTTCGGCGCCGTGGCTCGCCGCGACTTCGGCCCCCAGCTGACGAAGCGCTTTCTCGATTTTCTTGCCAGCTGCATCGGCCATGGCCGCAATTGAGCCTCCCTCATCAGGCGGCAACTGTCTGGCGGCCATGACGACGCGCTCGATGTCAGAGCGCACCTCGGTGAGAATGCTTTGCACGTCAAGTTTTTTGCTCATTGGTTCCTCCTATGCCGCAGGGCGGCCATTTCCATATCATTGCAGACGCGAGAGCGGCATTCGAACGTTTGGTGAAAGGACTAATCGAATAAGCGCCCGAACAACGGCCAGTTCAGCCCGCTGGCGGGGCCTTTGACCAATATGGTGGCAATTCCCTCTGCTCGCCACACAAAGCCCGCTCATTGGCGCGTTTCGTTTCGCACGCGGCCGTCTGCGCCAACTTCGATAGTTTGGCCGTCGACCGTCAACAAGACTTC
>DASYNQ010000192.1:0-11040 GCA_036008425.1 Methylocella sp.
TCGATGAGGAGAGAACCGCCGAAGAAGGCGGCGATAAAGGCGCCGGGAAAACCGGAAACGACGATCATCATGGCGTTGCGAAAGACATGACCATAAAGCACGCGGCGCTCGCTCAAGCCTTTCATCCGCGCCGTCTGCACATATTGCTTGGCTATCTCGTCAAGGAACGAGTTCTTGGTCAGGAATGTCGAGGTCGCGAAGGCGCCAAGCGTCATCGACACCACCGGCAGAGTGATGTGCCAGAAATAATCGGTGATCTTGCCGGCGAGAGAAAGCTCTGGCCAGTTCTCGGAGGTCAGGCCGCGAAGCGGAAAAATCTGCCAGAACGAGCCGCCGCAAAAAAGAACGATGAGCAGAATCGCGAAGAGGAAACTCGGGATCGCATAGCCGGTGATGACGACGGCCGAGGACCAAACATCGAAGCGCGAGCCGTCGCTGACCGCCTTCTTGATCCCTAAGGGAATCGAGATTGCATAGGACAGAAGCGTCATCCAAAGACCGAGCGAGATCGAAACTGGAAGCTTTTCCTTGATGAGTTGCAAAACCGGCACATCGCGAAAGTAGGAACGCCCAAAATCGAACGTTGCGTAGTTCTTGAGCATCAGGATAAAACGCTCATAGGCCGGCTTGTCGAAACCGAATTGCTTTTCGAGTTCGGCGATGAATTTCGGGTCGAGCCCTTGGGCGCCGCGATATTTCGACGACATATCGGCGCCGCCAGCGTTTCCAACTTCGCCGCCGCCGCCGAAACGCCCGGTGGCTCCCGTATCGAGCCCTTGCAATTGCGCCAGAATACGTTCGACAGGCCCGCCAGGCGCAAATTGAACGATGCCAAAGTTGATCAGCAAAATTCCGAAGAGCGTCGGAATCATGAACAAGAGACGGCGCGCGATATACGCAAACATCGGATGCCCTTCAGCGGCCGGCGAAGTGAATCCGCTTGGCTCTTTCCTCGTCGTACCACCAGGTCGAGACGACGCCGATATCGTAGCGCGGGCTGCGCTCGGGACGCCCGAACAGGTCCCAGTACGCGACGAGATGATTGGGTTTGTTCCACATCGGGACCCAGTAATGACCAGAGCGCAGAATGCGATCGATCGCGCGGCAAATAAAGGTCAATTGTTCCCGCGTGTCGACCACCAGCGCCTTCTCGATCAAGGCGTCGACCGCCGTGATGGCGATCCCCGAGACGTTACGCGAGCCAGGCAGGCTTGCCGCTTCCGACCCAAATGTCGATCGCATGCCTTCTCCCGGCGTGAGGCCGAGGCCGAAGCGCGAGGTCACGATATCATAGTCGAAATCGTCGAGGCGCCGCTTATACTGCGCGGCATCGACGACCCGGTAGCGCGCTTCAACCCCGAGAAGCTTAAGGTTTTTAATGAACGGCGCGGTATGCGGCTCCAAGGAATTGTCGAAATCCAGAAACTCGATCTCGAAAGGGTTGCCATCGGGCAACGTCAAGAGCGTGCCGGCCCGCTTGCAGCCAGCATCGAAAAAGAGCGTGGCCGCGCGGCGCAAAAGCTCGCGATCCTGGCCCGAGCCATCCGATACCGGCGGGACATAGACCTCGCCGAACACCGATGGATCGAGATCGCCCCGAAACGGTTCGAGCAGCGCAACTTCTTCTGGCGCCGGGGTGCCTTGCGCGGCCATCGGAGAGTTCTGGAAGAACGAATTGGTGCGCGAATAGACGCCATACATGATATTGGCATTGGTCCACTCGAAATCGAAGGCGAGACCGATGGCTTGTCTAATCCGTGCATCCTTGAACTTGCCGCGCCTGATGTTCAAGAACCAGCCCTGTGTCCCCATTGGCGATTCATCGGGCAGTGTCGTGCGTATGATCCTGCGATCCTTGACGGCGGCGAAATCATAGCCGGTTGCCCAAACGGCCGAGGTGAATTCCTCGCGAAAGGTGAAGACGCCCGCCTTGAAGGCCTCGAAAGCGACTTTGCGGTCGCCGAAATATTCAAACCGGACGCGATCGAAATTCGCCTGGCCGATATTGACCGCAAGATCCTTGCCCCAATAATCCGGGACGCGATCGAAAGCGATGTAATGCCCGGCATCGAAGGGGCCGACCTTATAGGCGCTTGACCCCAGCGGCGGCTCGAGCGTCGTCTCGTCGAACGGGTGGCCCGCGTAATAGGCCGCGGAAAACACTGGTTGTCCGGCGACGATCAATGCCGCTTCCCGGCTGTGCCTCGACTTTAGGCGCACCATGACAACATCGCCGGCCTCGGCCTCGGCGGCTTCAAGATCGCGCAACGATTGGCGGATCGACGGGTGGCCCTTGGTTTTCAGAATATTCAAGGAAAACGCGACATCGCGCGCGGCCAAGGGCGAGCCGTCATGGAACCTTGCCTCCTTGCGCAGAAGAAAGCGGTAGGTTGTCTTGTCGGCCGAAATCCGGACGGCGCGCGCGACAAGCCCATAGAGCGAATCCGGCTCGTCGCCGCTTCCGCTCATCAGCGAATCGAAAATGAGCCCCATTCCGGCGGCGCCGTCGCCCTTCAAGATATAGGTATTCAACGTATTGAAGGTGGTGAAATTCTGGTTTCCGGAGGTCGAGCTGACCTGAAGCACGATCTCGCCGCCCTTCGGGGAATCGGGGTTCACATAAGGAAAATGGCTGAAGCCGGCCGGCTGGGCGAGATCGCCGAAGATGGAGAGGCCGTGCGTCTCGCTCTCCTGCGCGGCCGCCTGGGCGGCAGGAGTGAGAAAGCGCGGCAAGACGAGGCCCGCGAAGCCAAGACGCAACGCCGAGCGACGGGTGACAGCATATGAAACTTGCGGAAGGAATTTGGCGGTCAAGATTGCCCTCCAGGCGAAGTGCCGGGCCGGAACAACCGCGCCGCTACCGGCGTTTCAGATCCACGGACGCGGGCGGCGGCAAACGCGGCCGAGTTCATGGGCCATATAAGCATGAAAAAGCCGGGCAGGAACCCGGCTCTCGCAATAACACGTTTCAAAACTCTCAATTTGCTGGCAAGGGCTCGGGATTGTCCGGCAATTACGAGTTCGTTAACACCCGGGACCTTGGTTCGCGAATGGGACGGTTGCAGCCAATTATGGCGTTGGCGTCGGCGTAACAGGCACTGTAACAGTCGGCGTCGTGCCGAATACAGTTCCGAAAGCGTGCCCATGAACAACCTCGGATGTGATTGGAACCGACTGTATGGCGGTTGCCGTGCCTGTTGCCGCCGACGTCACGAGATTGACGAAGGTAAGGAATTTCGAGGTATCGACGGATTGCGCGTTCGCCACGAAGATGATGTCGTCGTTGCGCATTTGCAGCCTTGTGGCCAGGAAATAGCCGCCGGGATCGCGGAAGCTGATGGAGAAAATGACCGGAACGAGCGGCCGGTCGAACCGCGCCATGTCGGCGCCGAGAAGCTGGGCCACTTCGCGCGGCTCCTGACGGAAAAGGAACACCGCGCCCGGATCAGCCTGGATGTCGCCCAATCCCCCGGCCTTCGCCACGGCCTCGGCGAGGTTGATCCGCCAAGCGCCGAAGGGGAACTCGCCTTGCGCCCCGGACACGGCGCCGCCGCCGCTGCCGCCCATCGCCCCAAAGGCAATGAATTTCTGCGACTCTTGGTACGCATAGATACGGTCGCCGGGCCTAATATAGATGTTATTGCTGGAATTCATCACGAGATTTTCGAAAGGCACGGTGGCGCGGCGTCCGCCCCGCTCGAGCATGACCCAGGTATCATAACCGGGCCCCGTGATGCCGCCCGCGCGGGTGATGGCGTCGAGAACGCGGTCTCCGGCGCCCGTGGCCGGAACCGCGAAGCGAAGCGGCGAATTCACCGCGCCGACCACGCTGATCAGCGAGGTCCGCTGCTGGGCCAAGGTCACGACGGCTTGAGGCTCGATCGCCCGGTTCTTGATCTTGTTGACGATATCGTCTTGGACCTGAACGCTGGTGCGGCCGGCGGTCTTGATCAATCCGGCGAACGGAATAGTGATATTACCGTTGCTGTCGACCATTTGGTCCGGAAGGGTCACGAAATTGCCCGGCCGCACGCCTGCTTCGAGCGGTATGAATAAACCGCCGGCCGCCGCTTCGAAGATCGTGACCGAGACAACATCGCCGATGCCGAAGGTGATGTTGGCCGATGGGCGCCGGTCCGTGAACGCACCCGCGAGTCCTTTGGGTTCATTTGCCGCGAGAATGTCGATGGTCTCGGGCGTAAGCTTGATCAACGCGTAGGGGACGGTCTGCGAGGTTTCGCTGTCAATATCCCGGGAGGTCGGTCCGGCGACAGGAAAGAACGAGCAACCGCCGGCCCCCAGCAGGGCGAGAGCGAACAAGGAGATCAAGCCGCGTCGCAAGCCCAACATGAATTTCCCCTGCAAGAACTTTCCTTCACAACTAGCCGAAAACAGCGGCCGAAGCTAGGAAAGCGGAGCCGTTTTCCTTCGTGAAGGTACTGTATCCGGGGCACCGTTGCATTTTTAGCACAGCCTGACCGGCATAGCTAACGCAGAGGGAACTTTAAGATTGGCTTCAAAGTCGACCGCATCGTTGCATGTTGTTTTTGCCATTGTCCGGCGTCTTCAACGATGGGCAAGGAATAAAGACGGCATTGACACGAATAAATATTAGGGTTCGCGGCCAAAGGCAGTTCTTCCGGAACTTTCGCCCGTCAAGCGAATTATCCAGTTACATCTAGAGAGATCGCAAAACCTTGATCGTTAATTGACGAAGGAGTCTCCATGCGTATCGCGCTCGTCGCGCCGCTGGCGGAAGCTGTGCCACCCAAGCTCTACGGCGGAACGGAGCGGGTTGTGTCCTGGCTCGCGGACGAGCTTGTCCGGCAAGGGCACCGGGTCACTTTATTCGCGAGCGCCGAGTCGGAGACGGCCGCCGAGCTTGTCGTGTGCGCCGCGCAAAGTCTGCGGCTCGCCGGAGTTCGCGACCATCTCGGCAGCACGTTAGCCATGCTGCGCAAGGTCCGTCGCCACGTCGATGATTTCGACATCATTCATTTTCACGTCGACCTGCTGCCGCAAGCGCTTTTCCATGAACTTGCCCATAAATGTCTAGTAACATTGCACGGGCGGCTCGATTCGCCCGATACCCTGCCGCTCTACAAAGCCTATCCGGAGATGCCGCTCGTTTCGATTTCACACGCGCAGCGGCGGCCAATGCCGGCGGATTCCAATTGGCTCGCCACCATCCCGCATGGACTTGTTTCGCATGTTTGCCCGTTCAACCCACAAGGCGGGAGTTATTTGGCTTTTCTCGGACGCATTTCACCTGAAAAGCGTCCGGACCGGGCGATAGAAATCGCCAAGCGAGCCGGTATCCCCTTGAAGCTGGCGGCTAAGGTAGACGCCGTCGACCTTGAGTATTTCGAGACCGAGATTGAACCGCTTCTCGACCATCCCCTCATCGAATTCATAGGTGAAATCGACGAAACCCAAAAATGCGAATTTCTCGGCAACGCGCGCGCGCTTTTGTTTCCGATCGACTGGCCCGAGCCTTTCGGACTCGTCATGATCGAAGCGATGTCGGCTGGAACGCCGGTGATTGCCTGGCCAAATGGATCCGTGCCGGAAGTCATTACCGAGGGCGTCAGCGGCACGATGGTCAACTCGATCGAGGCGGCGGTGGAGGCTGTGCAACAGGCCGCTTACATGGACCGGCGCAAGGTTCGCGCCGAGTTCGAAAAGCGGTTCACCGCCGCGCGGATGGCGCGGGCATATGTCGCGGCCTACCGTGCGCTCCTGTCACATGTTTCGGCAACTGCGCGACTGCCCGCGGTTGCCATGCCGGCCGTGGCCGCGCGTGAGGTCCACTGGCTTGGGAGCGAATTGCGTGGAAAGGCGGCGGGCAGATCTTGAACCCGGCGGGCTGAGGCGATAAATCCCAGACGAAATCGAAAAACGGCGTGCGCCGGGAGACAATGGCGGGATGCCTGTCACGGACTGTATGGCGGCACAACGCACCTTGCGCGGAGAACGGACATCGGTGATGACACGCATGCGGCGGCGCGCGGTATAGAAAATATCGCGGACGCGACGATAGAGCTGCCCCGGCACTATATCGAAATCGAGGGCTCCCTCGTCCAGCGGGCGCTGCGGAGCCTGAAAGACGGCGATGCTTTCGCGGTCTTCGATAATTATGGCGACATTGGCGTCATCGGCACCGGGCCCCAAGGGCTCTATTTCAACGACACCCGGTTTTTGTCTTGGTACGAACTCCGGTTCGAGGGCAAACGGCCGTTGTTGTTGAGCTCGGTGGTTCAGGATGACAATGCCGCTCTCTCTGTTAATCTTGCCAATCCCGATGTCCATATGGACGGCGTCATTTCGCTGCCGCGCGACACGATTGCGATCGAGCGCACCAAGTTCCTTTGGCAGGCTGTCTGCTATGAGAGGATCGGTTTTCGCAATTACGCCGACAGCACCAGACATTTCCGCATCGACATTGGGTTTGGCGCCGATTTTCGCGATCTGTTCGAAATTCGCGGAACCTCACGCGTGCGGCGCGGCACGGCCACGTCGTGGGTCACCGAAGACGGCGCCGGGTTTCATTACGAGGGACTCGACAATTTAAAGCGCAAGACGGAATTGCGCTTCTGGCCGCCGCCTTCTCGTCTTGAGACAAATCGCGCGACGTTTGAATTCGAGCTTGCGCCCAAGGCCCGGACGGCACTCTTTGTCTCGGTTCTTTGCAAGGACAGGAACGAGCCGCGGATCAATCCCTTTGGACGTGCTTTCCGGGCGAGGCGGCGCGCGATCCGGGGCAAGGCGACCGGCATCGCGACGATCGAAAGCTCGAACGAACTTTTCAATGATGTCTGCCGGCAGGCCACCGCCGACCTCTACATGCTGATGACGCGGACCAGCCATGGGCTTTATCCCTACGCGGGCATTCCTTGGTACAGCACGGTTTTCGGACGCGATGGGATCATCACGGCCATGCTGCTCCTGTGGCTCGACCCGTCCGTCGCCAAAGGGGTTCTGCATTTTCTCGCCGCGACCCAGGCGAAAACCTTCGATCCTTTCGCCGGCGCGCAGCCAGGCAAGATCCTGCATGAAACCCGGAACGGGGAAATGGCGCGACTGGGCGAAGTGCCGTTCGGGCTCTATTACGGCACCGTCGATGCCACGCCGCTCTATGTCATGCTGGCTGGCATGTATTTCGACCGGACCGGGGATATCGAAACGATCGCCGCGATCTGGCCGAATATCAAGGCGGCTCTGCAATGGATCGACACCTTCGGCGACGCGGATGGAGACGGTTTTGTCGAATATGCGCGGCAAAACGCATCGGGCCTTGTCAATCAAGGCTGGAAGGATTCCTATGATTCGGTCTTTCACGCCGATGGCGCATTGGCCGAAGGGCCGATCGCGCTTTGCGAAGTGCAGGGCTATGTGTTCGGGGCCAAGACGCATGCCGCGAGACTCGCGCATCGCATGGGTGAGTATGATTTCGAAATCAGCTTGCGCGGCGAGGCACAAGGTTTGCAAAAGAATTTCGCGGCGGCTTTTTGGTGCGAGGATCTTGGCACCTTTGCCTTGGCGCTGGATGGAGACAAGAATCCATGCCGGGTCCGGACATCGAATGCGGGCCATGCGCTATTCGCCGGGATTGCCGCGCCGGAACGGGCGGCACGCGTCGCCGAGACATTGCTTGGCCGGGATTCGTTCAGCGGTTGGGGGATCAGAACGGTCGCGAGCGGCGAGGCGCGATTCAATCCGATTTCCTATCACAACGGCTCGGTCTGGCCGCACGACAACGCGATGATCGCGCTTGGTCTTGCCCGTTATGGCTTCCCCTGGCACGCGGCCAAAATCTTCTCCGCGATGGTCGGGGCGGCGGCGTACCAGGAGTTGCGCCGCCTGCCGGAGTTGTTCTGCGGGTTCAGCCGCAAACCACACCGCGGGCCGACGGCCTATCCGGTTGCGTGCGCGCCGCAGGCCTGGGCCTCGGCCGCGCCCTTTGCCTTCCTTGAAGCCTGTCTCGGCATGGAACTCCGTCATGAAGCCAATTCGGTGTCATTCCGCGATCCTGTCATGCCCGCCTTTCTGGATCATGTGGCCTTGAACCAGTTGAGTCTCGGCAAGTCGCGCCTCGACCTCAGACTTCATCGGCACGGGCGGGATGTGACCCTCAATTTGTTGCGCAGACAAGGCGACGCGAAGGTCATGCTGGTCAAATGAGGCGCGCGGAAAATTAAGTCGCCGCGACGCTGGCGGCTGCGAAGCGCACCGTAATTTCGCCCGGGCGCAGTGCCTTCGTGTTCCTGAAATACGCGTAAGAACAATGATTTGCGGGGGCGTGTTTTCCTGCCGCATTGAATGTCAGCGGCGGCGCCCGGCCCGAAAAACTGAAGCCCAAAAACCCCGTTTAATTCGGGCTCCTCTACATGCTACACTTACCGGATGAGCAGCGGCATCGCATCTGAAGCCGAAACAGAGACGGACCGCGCGCGTAACCGGCGCGTGGCCTCGCTCGTGTCGGCGCTCGGGCGGCGCTCGATTGTCCTCATCGGACTTATGGGATCGGGCAAGTCCTCGACCGGCCGGCGTCTCGCGCAGGAACTTGGCCTCGAATTCGTCGATGCCGACGAGGAGATCGAAATTGCGGCGCGCCTGTCGATCTCAGAAATTTTCGCGCGGCACGGAGAGGACTCTTTCCGCGACGGAGAGCGCCGCGTCATGGCGCGTCTGCTGCGCGACGGCCCGCGTGTGCTTGCGAGCGGCGGCGGCGCCTTCATGAACGAGGAGACAAGGGCCAGGATCGCCTTGTCTGGAATATCGATTTGGCTTAAAGCGGATCAGGAGGTGCTGTGGCGCCGCGTGCGCAAACGCTCGCATCGTCCGCTTCTGCAAGGCGGCGACCCCGAGCAAACCTTGCGGACGCTTTTGGAGCAGCGTTATCCGGTCTATGCCCTGGCCGACGTCACCGTCGTTTCGCGGGATGGGCCGCATGAACTCGCGGTCGAGGAGGCTATTGCGGGCATCGAGGGTTTTTTGCGATCTTCCCCCGACTTGACACCGCAAGCTACGCCAAAAAGCATTACCGTTTCGGATCAGCAACAGGGCGCCGGCCGGCAACCCTTTTCGAACCAGGCGCAAGTCAGCGTGGAGCTTGGAGCGCGGACCTATCCGATTTTGATTGGCGCGGGGCTGATCGCGGAAGCCGGAAACCATATTCGCCGGCTAGCGCCTCGGGCGGCTTGCGCGATCGTCACCGACGAAAATGTCGCCAAACTGCATTTGCCTGCCCTCGAACGAGCCCTCGACCGGGCTTTTATCCGCCATTCAAAGGTGATTGTAGCTCCCGGCGAAGGTTCGAAATCCTTCGATGTGTATGCCCAGGTATGTAATGCGCTGATCGGCGCGGGACTCGAACGCGGCGATATGATCGTCGCGCTTGGCGGCGGCGTCGTCGGCGATCTTGCGGGTTTTGCGGCGGCGACGGTCCGGCGCGGTATGCGCTTCATTCAGGTGCCGACAACGCTTTTGGCCGAGGTCGATTCGTCGGTGGGCGGCAAGACCGGGATCAACTCCCCGCATGGCAAGAATTTGATCGGCGCCTTCCACCAGCCTTCACTCGTTATCGCGGACACCGATACGCTTGAAACATTGCCGCCCCGCGAATTTCGCGCTGGCTATGCCGAAGTTGTCAAATATGGCCTCATTGGCGACGCGGGATTCTACGCCTGGCTGGAAGCCAATTGGCGCGCGGTCTTCGCGGGGGGAGCCGCGCGCGTGCATGCGATTGCGACGAGCTGCAAGGCCAAGGCGGCGATTGTCGCGCGCGACGAGCATGAGGAGGGCGAACGGGCGGTGCTCAATCTCGGCCATACCTTTGGCCATGCGCTCGAGCGCCTTACGTCCTATGATGGAGCAAGGCTTGTGCATGGCGAGGCGGTCGCGATTGGCATGGTTTGCGCGTTCCGCTTCTCGGCCCGCCTCGGACTTTGCGGCCTAGAGGACCATGCGAGGGTCGAAGCGCATCTGCAAGAGATTGGCCTGCCTGTACGCATGGCCAGCATTCCTGGCTGGAACGTAGGCCCCGACGCGATCCTCGAAGCCATGTATCAGGACAAAAAGGTCGAGCATGGCGGCCTCACCTTCATCCTTGCGCGGGCAATCGGCGATTGCTTCATAGCCAAGACGGTGGACGCCACGGAGGTCCGCGGCTTTCTTCAAGATGAACTGAATACAGGACATTAACGTCATGAACGGCGCGGGTGCCGGCGGTTTACCGGTCGATGTTTGGCTCGCGATCGCAACCATCCTCTTATGCGTAGCGCTATCAGCGTTTTTCTCGGCTTCGGAAACAGCGCTGACCGCCGCCTCCCGCGCGCGCATGCACTCATTGGAGAAAAATGGCGACCGGCGCGCGGCTCTGGTTAACCGCCTGCTGGCGAGCCGGGAACGACTGATTGGCACGGTGCTTCTCGGCAACACGCTGGTCAATATAGGCGCATCCGCGCTTATGACCAGCATCCTCGTCGCACTCGTCGGCGCGCGCGGCGCGCTCTACGCGACCGGACTTATGACCGTACTTCTGCTCGTTTTCGCCGAAGTGCTGCCGAAAACCGTGGCGATCAATTACCCAGACCGCACATCGCTTTTCGTCGCTCGCGTGATATCGTTTTTCGTCGCCATCTTCGGCCCTGTCCTCATCGGCGTTGAAGTGCTGGTGCGCGGATTCTTGAAAGTGGTCGGCATCGATACGAGCAGGCGGCAATCGATTCTGTCCGGGCACGAAGAACTTAAGAGCGCGGTAGATCTTCTGCATCGGGAGGGCGGCGTCGGACGTTCCGACCGTGACATGTTCGGCGGCCTGCTCGATCTTCGCGATCTCGAAGTGTCGGACGTTATGGTTCATCGCACCAAAATGCTCGCCCTCAATGCCGATTTGCCGTCGCAAGATTTGATTGGCGAAGTGGTCGCCGCGCCTTATTCGCGTCTGCCGCTCTGGCGCGGCCAGCCGGAAAATATCGTCGGCGTGCTGCACGCCAAGGATCTTTTGCGCGCGCTCGACGCGGCCGGCGGCGAGGTCAA
>DASYNQ010000193.1:0-6530 GCA_036008425.1 Methylocella sp.
ACGCGCGTTAGTCACCGCAGGTGGCACCGGAATCACCCGGCATTCCCCGCGCAATGGTTTTAACGGCTTGCTCCGCGCTCTCCTTGGTGACCGGGCTTGTTTGCCACCATCGCCGGCGAAATCGCTTTCTGCCGACTTGACACCAGCGTCGGGGTGTCAGGACCACACGGCTTCGCCGTCCGCCGCCGGCATCGCCCGTCAAGCGCGCCGCCCGCGTCCACCGCATCCCGCCCCTACGTCCGTGACGTTGCGCAACGCCCCCTTCGAGTGGGGCGGGACCAAATCGCTATAGTGCTGATTTGGGTTCGCGGTCAAGAAAAATTCGGAAAATCAGAAATCGAGGTTTGGCCATTGAAAATCATTTGGGGCGGGGTTGCGATGACAGTGCGCTCCTAATACTCATGGGTGGATCGCTTTCGAGCCATGTCAATCGAGTGCACCGGCGCCGTAACTCCGTGATCCCCGGCCATATCAGCCACAACAAGGTCGCTGCGCGCGTTCCCCTCACTTCAGCGCAAGCGGATCTTTTTCGTCGAGGAACAGCATGATCTCGCGGAAGAATTGCATACGGTTTTTCTCCATCATCACCGTGTGCGTGCCTTCGCTGAGTTCGACGAAGCGCTTATAGGGCGTGTGGGTAAGCTCCTTGAAATAAGCCTGCGCCTGATAACTCGGCAGATCGGCGTCCCACTCGGCATGGATGATGAATGTCGGCACTGTAATCTTGCCCGGATCGTAAAAGGGCTTTTCGGAGGACCAATATTTCAGCACATCATCGATAACGCCGTTTGGCGCGCGTAGTCTCGGTGGATTTTGCTTGCCCGCTTCGGGGTCGGTTGCGAACGTGGCGTCGGCCCAGGCGTCGAAGACGCCGGGCGGAATGAGATCGTCGCGTTTGTCCGCCGGCACGCCCTTCAGCCAGCGATCTCTGGCGCTATCCCGCGAAACCATGCGATAGGCGCCGAGCTTGTCGGCTTGCACGCCCATCGCAGCCGCCATCGCGGCGGCATCGTTCCTGAACAGCCACAGCGGCGCATAGAGCACGAGGCGATTAACCTTGTCATTGTGCGTGCTCGTATAGGAGCCGACCGTTGAAGTTCCCCATGACCAGCCCATGACGTCAAGCTTCGAGACTTTGCGCCTGCTCAGGATGTGATCGACGGCGGCACCGAAATCATGCACCGCGACGTCGGTGTGGACGATCGGTTTGTTCTCCGCGGCCGGCAGGTTCATCTCCGGCGGCCGCGTCGAGCCGCCATAGCCACGGATATCGACGAGATAGACGTCGTAGCCACGCGACGCGATGAGGTCCATCATCGATACGCCGTCGATCGGCAGGTCGAAAGCTGTCTCGGACGGATAAGTCGCGCCATGGACATAGAGCAGGATTTTGTCGGGCGTAAACGTCTCGACTCCAGCCGGATGTTTGTGGCGGATGTAAAGGTCGATGCCTGGATCGCCGGAGGGAATCGTATAGCTCTCGGTCTCCAATTTCACGTCCGCGGCTCGCGCCGGAACAACGTGCGCGGAAGCAACGAAGAAAAGTACGCTCGCGGCCGCAAGAAAGGCTCTCGCGACGTTGGAATGGATAACAGGCATCGGGTCTCCCGGAAAACTCGCCGGGACCGAATCTCCCGCCCCGGCTCTAGCACCGAACCCAGCCTTATCGTTTTGCATCGTTCCGGGAATCTCACATTGTGGTGAATTTTCGGGAGTTGCGCGCTGCGACATGTCCGAAGCCACAATTCTCGTAACTCCGCATGACGTGGTGGCCAGCCGCTTGTCCTCCATCAACATGAAGAATCCCCGCTGTCGCAAATTCTGCGCCGTCCAGGCAGCGCACGGCGAAGATCGTTGTTTCGAGTACAACCTGAAGCATTCACGCCCTTGTGATCAATTGCTTTTCCGGCTGTGTAACAAGCGGCGGCTGCGTTCGAAGTTCTGGGGTGACATCGTTGTCAAGCCGCAACGTGCCTTGCCTGGAGATTACCACGTCATGATCAAACGCACCGCCTTCATCCTGTCAGTAGCGACCTTGTCGTTCGCGATGGCGCCCGCGGCCTTCGCCCAAGACGCCATAAAAAGGGACACGATGTCGAAAGACGCGATGTCCAAGGACTCGATGTCCAAAGACTCGATGAAAAAGGACAGCATGTCGAAGGATTCAATGTCCAAGGACGCGATGTCCAAGGATTCGATGTCGAAGGACGGCATGAAGAAGGACGATACGACGAAGAACTAACCGGTCCCCAGGCGGGTTGCCTGCGCCCGGCGCCCGCCGCTCCCCTTCGACGCCAATGCCCGATCTCCTGCTCGCGTTGTTCGCCGGCATGCTGACGATTGCCGCACCCTGCACGCTGCCAGTGCTGCCGATCTTGCTCGGCGCATCGATTGCGCGGCGTGCCGGAGCACGGCCCGCCTTGATCGCAGCGGGCTTCGTCGTATCGTTCGCCTTTGTCGCACTCGCGTTGAATGCCGCGGCAAATGCCCTGAACTTCGATCCGGATTGGTTGCGCAGGGGAGGGCTGCTTCTGCTGATCATCTTCGGCGTGCTGATGATCTGGCCGGCGGCCTTCGAGCGATTGGCGGCCCGTCTGGCGGGCGCCGGCGTCGCGCCGCGGCCCGTCACGGCCGCCCAAACAAATCTCGGCGGCTTCGTGCTCGGCACGACTCTCGGGCTGATCTGGACGCCTTGCGCGGGGCCGGTGCTGGGAGCGATCCTGACCGCCATCGCCACATCGCCCGACCACGCGCACGGCGCGCTCCTGCTGCTCACCTACACCGTGGGCGCGGCTGTGCCGATGCTGGCAGTCGCCTACGGCGGACAGGCGGTCTCGACGCGCCTGCGTCGCGTCGCGCCTTACGCCGCGCGGCTGCAACAGGCCTTCGGCGTCATTGTAATCGCGTTCGCGCTGAGCGCTCTTCTGCAATACGACGCGATCGCGCTTGCCTGGCTCGGTCAATTCTTTCCCCAAGGCCGCCTCGGCCTGTAATGCAAGGAGGTCAAAATGATTGGATCGCGCAGAACTCTACTTGCCGCCTTCGCCGGTCTTGCCGCGACCGCCGTCGCGGCGCGGGGATTTGCCGGCAATGAAAACATCCCCGTTCAGTTCGCCGACGCCCGCGCGGCGGCGCCCAACTTCGTCGGCATCAGCAAGTGGTTCAATTCCGCGCCACTCTCGATCGGCGATTTACGCGGCAAGGTGGTATTGGTCGATTTCTGGACCTACGGCTGCTATAACTGCGTCAACACGCTGCCCTACGTGACCAGGCTCTACGAGACCTACAAGGAGAAGGGGCTTGTCGTCGTCGGCGTCCACACCCCGGAATTTGCGTTCGAACGGTCGGCCGGCAATGTGCTGGCGGCGCTGAAGCGACATGGCATCACCTATCCGGTGGCGCAGGACAACGATTCTGCGACCTGGAACGCCTGGCGCAATCAATACTGGCCGGCCCAATATATCGTCGACCAGCACGGCAGCATTGTTTTCAGCCACGCCGGCGAAGGCCAATATGATGAGATCGAGCGCACCGTCCAACGCTTGCTCAATACGACAAGCTGAGGGCATTCGCAGCAGCCGACCGATATCGATTGGGAGCAGCCTTGCATTATTAGACCAAATGGTCTAATAAGCGGCATGAGAAGCAAGGAGTTTGATCCTGACGATGTTCTGCAGGAAGCGCTGAAGACGTTCTGGCAGCGGGGCTTCGAAGGAACCAACATGCCTGAATTGCTCGGTTCAATGGGTGTCGGCCGAGCCAGTTTTTACAACGCGTTCGGCTCCAAACGAGAGGTGTTTCTGCGAATCCTCGATCTGTATTTCGAGACGTTGCGCGCTCATCTCGAAGGCTTGATCTTGGACGCAAGAGACCCTCGGGCCGCCGCGGCGTTGCTGATCGACGGAATCCTTGCCGTTGCGAAAAGCCCGGAGGCCAATGCGACCGGGTGGCGCGGCTGTCTGATCGGAAATACCGCGCTGGAACTCGGCGCCAACGATGAGGAGATCGTCGACAAGTTGAAAATCGGTGTCGAGATTCTTCGGGCGTTGTTCAAGAAGGTGATTTCCTTACCCTCGAGCGCCGGCGTGAGACGTTCGAAGCACGAGATCGATCAGCTTGCCTTGCAGCTTGTCGCCAATGTTCAGGGCTTGTTGGTTCTGGCGAAGTCCGGCCTGTCGGATGCCGATATCAGGAGCGCGCGATCCGCGATGATTGCAACGATCAGTTAAACGCAGCCGTTACAAGGCACACCCCTGAACTCAAACAGTTCGTCAATGAAAGGAAAAAACATGAAGGTCATTTCGGATACGACGCATGGAATACTGGACTATGTGACTGTCGCAATTTTCGCCCTGGCGCCAGCCGTCCTCGGCCTTACCGGCTATGCTGCGCTCGTCTCATACGCGCTCGCCGCCATTCATCTGGCCATGACCCTTCTTACGAACATGCCGCTCGGGGTCGTGAAGATCATTCCAATGCGACTCCACGCGCTTGTGGAAATGCTTGTAGGACCTGTTCTTGTGGTGGCGGCATTGGCGTTGCCGAACCTCCTCGGAGACAAGCGGGAATTCTTTTTGGTTATGGGACTGGTGATCGTGGCGGTCTGGCTGCTGTCGAGCTACGGCCGTCCGGCCGTCGCCGGTCAGCCACATACGACCTGATCGACGAGATTCAACACAACCTCGCCCCGCTTGCGGGGAGAGGTCGAAATTCGCTCTGCGAATTTCGGGTGAGGGGGCCTATCCGCGAGTCCGAACTTGTCGAGAGGCCCCCTCACCCGGATCGCGCCGGACGATGCTTCGCATCGCCGAGGCAATCCGACCTCTCCCCGCAAGCGGGGCGAGGTGAACAAAACGTCTGCATCGATTCAGCTCAAAGCCATAACGCTCTAATACTCATGGGCGGATCGCTTCCTGGCCATGTCAATCGCGTGCGCTGTCACCCGCAATTACGATTCTGAAGGCGATCTCGACGAGCGCCAAGGCGTCGAAGCGGCGCTTTGAACGGGCACACGGCGTCAGTTATCGCAGCGCGGCGGGGTGTCAGCCGGCACAGCGGAGAAAAACGAGGTAGTCCGGCCTTTCGCTGGTGATGCCATAGATCTCATGGTTGACGGTGCGCTGGCCAACGACGTGCGGTCCTCGACAATATGGCCGGGCCAGCCGCAAGCCCAGAGCGGCTGCATCGGTGGGAACCTCCGGATTGTAGCCATAGGTCGGCGTGTTCCTGACGTGCGCCACCAAATCGTATCCGCTTCCGGCCGGGGCCTGTTCGACCACATTGCTTCCCGCCAGGTTGACGAATCCCATGAGGACGGCGGCACAAGTAGCCGCGAATAAGGTCTTCAATCTTGCCATGGCTATTCCTCCGAGCCTGCGCCGCATCCTTGGCGCGTTTGGTGATCTTGGCAATAGGGCGCGGCACGCGCGAAGGTCGTTGTGTCGCCCAATTTTCGATGGGGAGTGCGGTTGCCAACGCGGCAATGTATGGTTAGGTTTTGGCCTCGGTTGGCCCAAACGGTCTTTCGATCGGCCGCACGCACATGCCCAAGTTCCTTCGCATCGGGGTCCATCAGTCGAACGTTTCGGGATACACCTCAAAGGCATGGTGCGTTCGCCGGGTCGGCTCGACGGTTTTCCTGAAGTGGGGCGCCGTCGAGGTCCATGGCGCCGGAGAGGGGCGAAAGGTCTACTGGACGCTTCCGCCGCGGGAAAAAACAATTCGCTGCCGCACGGCGCAGCGCGCCAGCGATTATGCGAAAGCCGCGATCGCGCGGCGACGCAGCCATCGCTATGAACCGCTGTCCGGAAATATTGCGCGCCGGCGCCGCCCGATCGATCGCGGCGCCGAGCTCGAACAAGCGCTCGCCACCATCCTGTTCATCGATATCGTCCGCTCCACCGAAAAGGCCGCGCGGCTGGGCGATTCGCGCTGGGCGCAGGTGATGAATCACTATTACGCCGCCGCCCGCCGCGAGCTGAAGACGTTGCGGGGAAAGGAAGTCGTGACGACCGGGGACGGATTGCTGGCGACGTTCGGCGCGCCGGCTGCCGGGATCCGTTGCGCGACCGCGATCCGCGAGGCCGTGCGGACGCTCGGGCTGGAGATCAGGGCGGGCCTGCACGCGGGCGAATACAAGGTGAGCGGGGCTGAGGTGATCGGTCTGTCGTTTCACATCGGCGCGCGGGTTGCCGCGAAAGCCCGTGCCGGCGAAGTCCTGGTCTCGAGCGCGGTCAAGGATCTGATGTCGCAGTCCGGAATCCGCTTCAGGGATCGCGGCTTTCACCAACTCAAAGGCGTGCCGGAGCGATGGCGCCTGTACCGGGTCGAACATTAAGATGTGCTGCAAGCCCGCCGCGGCGTTCGCTGTGCTATGCAAGGCCACGGGGATACTGTGAATCGTGAAAAAGGGAACGCCGGATGATCACGCTCTATCATTGCGCCGCGGCGCGTTCGTTTCGCCCGCTCTGGATGCTGGAAGAACTCGGGCTGCCCTATGAGCTGAAAATGCTGCCGTTCCCGCCGCGGGT
>DASYNQ010000194.1:0-3226 GCA_036008425.1 Methylocella sp.
GCTGTTCCCTGGCGACGTTGCCTATGTGTGGCACGCGGCCATGCGTGTGGGGGAATCGAAGGAATCCCTCGAAGAGGCAGGTTTTGCTCTGCGCGCGCAGATAATTTGGGCGAAAAATAACTTCGCAATTAGCCGCGGGCATTATCATTTCCAGCATGAGCCGTGCTGGTATGCGGTCCGCGAGGGTTCCACGGGACACTGGTGCGGCGGTCACAAGCAAACGAGCGTGTGGCACATCGACAAACCGCAAAAATCCGAAACCGGCCATAGCACGCAAAAGCCCGTCGAGTGCATGAGGCGGCCGATCGAAAACAATTCCTCGCCGGGTCAAGCGGTTTACGATCCTTTCGTCGGCTCCGGCACCACAATTATCGCAGCGGAAATGACCGGCCGCTGCTGCCACGCGATCGAGCTAAGCCCGGCTTATGTCGACGTCGCCGTGACGCGCTGGCAGAATTTCACCGGGCAGACCGTAACTCTCGAAGCGACGGGCGAGGCTTTCGAATCCAAGAGCGTCTCCGCTATTGGCATCCCGCCTAGTGAATGACCGCCGCGGCGCGGCGGGGCGTCAAGATCGAGATTATGTGGCGCCGGCCGATCGGCAACGAAATCAGCCGAATGTTGTCCTGAGCGTTGTCCGGAAGAGGTTTACGGTTCGCTTTTAATATCCAGTCTTTCGTATAACTCTTTGATTTTATTGGTGAGCGCGATGGGATTCGAACCCATGACCTCCTGATTAAAAGTCAGATGCTCTACCAACTGAGCTACGCGCTCCTTAAAGAGCGTGGTTGGACTAGCCGCATCGAAGCGACGGGTCAATAGATGCACAAATCAGCCAGCACAATCGGCAAACGCGACCAGCACGGGGAAAACGACCACTGGGGATCAAAGTTGTCCATATAGACCCGCCGACAAGCCGCGGTGCGACCGGCGCGTCTGGATCGGTGCCCAGGGCGAAATCGTCGGGCTAATCGCGCCAGCGGGCACCGAAAGAACAAGATGGTCAAAAAACCGCCCCCCGCCACGGGGATCGAAAAAAGCATATCCGGCCCCAGCTTTTCGCCGTAGTTTTTAGCCGCCAACCGGGGCCCGCGCGCGGCCACTGTTGCCATTTGGCTACGCCACCCATCAAAACCGGCTCCGCCATGCCTCGGCTTAATTGCAAGCAAGCTCCTGCGAGCTGACTATCGCTGGAAAATAGTGTCCCCCATCTGATTCGTTTGACGCAAGTCTTTTCGCACCTCGGGAAACACACTATGCGCCGTCACTTTCTGGCCGTGGCCGGCGCGGCAGGGCTTTTGCTTGTCGCGACTGGCGCGCCCTTGCAGGCTTATGAATACCAGCAGATTTTGGCCAGCCCTTGGCCGGCATGGAAGGCCGTCCGCGCGCCGGAACTCGTCGCCTACGATGGCCGCTATGGGCCTGGCACGATTGTCATTTCGACGGAGGAACGCCGACTTTATTACATCCCGCCGGGGAATCGCGCGGTCAAATATGGCATGGGGGGTCGGCCGCCCCGGTTCGAATGGAGCGGCGTCTCGTCCGGCTGCGTTTGCATGACCAACGAGGACGTCGTGGACCTCTACGACCGCGTCAAGGTCGGTACCCGCGTGGTCGTTTTGCGCTAATGCTACAGTTGTAATTGACTGGGTCGTTTTTGGTCGGGGGCGTGATTGTCCCTGGCTTGATGGCGGCGAAGGTCACGTCGCCGGGAATTCTGGCCGTCTTCCGGCCTTCCACGGCCGCCGATAGGAGATGCGCTCCTTGTAGAAATTACAACGGTAGCACTAGCCGCTTTCCGCCAGTTTTTTGGCGACCTGGCGCTTGATAGCCAGCGCGCCGCGCGAAAGCCCAGCGTCGCTCGCCTTCAACAAAAAAGCATCGAGGCCGCCGCGATGTTCAACTGTGCGCAGCGCCGAGGCGCTTACGCGCATGCGGACTTTGCGCTGCAACACATCGGATATCAGCGTCACATTGCAGAGGTTCGGCAAAAACCGCGTCCGTGTTTTGTGGTTCGAATGGCTGACCAGATTTCCGGTCTGCACGGCCTTGCCGGTCAATTCACAACGGCGGGGCATTCGCTTTTCCTCGCTATTACTTCGGCCGGTCAGATACCTCGTACCCGGTCAGGCCGAAAAGGCCGACGGGCGAGTCTTCCATTGCGCAGGATGGGACGAGACATCTCTTAGGCTAGGGTCCTGGCGGCGTCAAGGCCGGGCGACCGAAAGCCCGGAGAGATCGGGGAAAGAAGCGCGTGACAACCCGGTGTAGTGTTGAATCTGTCGTGATCCTCTGATTCGATTCGCGGACGACGGCGATGCTATGCGGTTGCCGGCCCCCTGATTGAAGCGCCATGATAGCTAGTTCCCAATGACCCCCGGCGCTCGCGTTGCGGCGGCGATTGAAGTTGTGGAAGAAATCGAAGCCCGCAAAAGGCCCGCCGCCGATGCCCTGAAGGGTTGGGGCCTGTCGCACCGGTTCGCGGGCTCGAAAGACCGTGCCGCGATCGCCTCGCTTGTCTTCGACGCCCAGCGCAAGCGCGCTTCCTCCGCGTTCATCATGGGCGGCGAATCGCCCCGCGCGAGCGTGCTTGGCGCCTTGCGGCAGGTGCAGGATATCAGCGCCGGCGCGCTAGCGGCGCTCTGCTCGGGCGAGGCGCATGCGCCGCCGCCGCTCAGTGAGGGGGAAGTGGAACGTCTTACGGCCGCGGACCTAACCGGTGCGCCAAGTTTTGTCGCGGGCGATTTTCCAGCATGGCTGGAGCCTTCATTGGCCGCGGTCTTCGGGCCGGCGGTTGTCGCGGAGATGAGCGCGCTTGCCACGCGCGCTCCTGTCGATCTGCGCGTCAACACATTAAAAACGACGCGCGAGAAGGTGCGCGCGAGTCTTGCGCATCTGCGCGCGGCTCCAACGCCGTATTCCCCTTCGGGGTTGCGTTTGCCTCTGGCGGCGGACGGGCGCGGGCCGGCCCTTGCGGCCGAGCCTGCCTACATTAAAGGCCTCGCCGAAATTCAGGACGAAGGCTCGCAGCTCGCCGCGATTCTTGCCCTCGCAAAACCAGGCGAACAGGTGCTCGATCTTTGCGCGGGCGCGGGCGGCAAAACCTTGGCGCTTGCCGCGTCGATGCAAAACAAGGGTCAGATCCACGCGACCGACCGCGATGGGGCAAGACTCATGCGGAGCATCGCCAGACTCGAACGCGCCGGGGTGCGTAACGTTCAGTTGC
>DASYNQ010000195.1:0-8419 GCA_036008425.1 Methylocella sp.
CCCGGTGAGCGAAGCGGACAATCTGTTCATTTGCGTCGGCGTGTTCATCCATTGGGACGCCAAGGACAACCAGAAGATTCAGGACTTCAACTATCAGGCCACGAAAGAGGCCATCGCGCGGGCGGTCAACGGCGAGCCGACGCCCGCCCATGTCGTCGCCCAGCGCAATATCGCGAAGCATCCTTTCGCGCCAAACTGAGCAGCCGCGAGAACCAACAAAATAAAGGGGCCTTGGCCCCTTTTTATATTGCGTCTCCGGCGCCTTTCGATGCGGCCGCGGCAAGATCGGCGCCGGTCAAACGGCCGTCGTGCAACGCGGAAGCAACGAGGACTCCTCTTATGCCCGCTTGTTTCAGCCGCATGAGATCGGAGGCGCCACGAAGGCCCCCTGCGGCATAAAGCATGATATCCGGCGCACGGCGTTTAATATCCGCGAGACGATTCATGTCTGGTCCTGCATCGCCGCCGATGCGCGCCAGCGTCATGACGATCACGCGCGCGGGCCACAGATACGGCGCATCGCAAAGCTCGTTTGGCCCGAGAAAGCAGTCGCCGCGATAGTCGAGCGATAAAACGATACGGTCGTCCTCGGCGAATTCTTTGAGCATCGCATGACTCTCCAGGGATTCGGTTCCGAGAACGAGATGCGCGCGCTTGTGGCGAGCAAGCCACGAACGTGCCTCCCCGCCGTCGCGCACGCCGGCATCAACCCAAAAAGCGACGTCCGGAAAAGCCGTGCTTAGCGCGTCGAGACTTTGGTCATGGCTGCCGCGCGTTTCGATTCGATCGAGATCGGCCGCATAGATCGTGTGAAAGGGGTGAACCGTCAAAAACCCGGCGACAACGTCAAGCGGCGCGCTCGTTCGCGCGTGCGGAGTCACGATCGGCGCATAGGAATGGCGCGTACCATGACGGGCGCGGACGACCGCGCCGCCCTTCAAGTCGATGACCGGAATGACTTCGATCGCACGCTCGGGCATTATTTTGGGTCCAGACCCAACTTATCGGGAATAATCCCGCTGATCACACGGCGGTCATCGACCCGCCATGGCCCGCGCCGTTTCCAGGCCAGGTAAACAGCCTTTTATCGAGGCCATTGCAGATCATCCAGCCAAAATGATCCCTCCCGCATGATCCACCTCCATGGATGTTGAATCATTCGTCAATTAATGCTTCGTTAAATTGAGTTCAAGCCATAGTTTTAGTTACGGCGGATCTTGGATTGTGGTTCGCGGCCACGGAAGAGGTCTGAATGCTCTGAATTTCAATCACCATTGCGAGTTGAATTTCTCTTGACATTACCGAAGAATGCGGGCTGCCGGGACATGATCAAGAATCTTCTCTCGATAGGGGGATTTGATCCAAGCGGCGGCGCGGGCATCGCGGCGGATCTCAAAACCTTCGCCGCGCTTGGCTGCAACGGCATGGCCGTCATCGCCGCCCTGACCGCGCAAAATACGCAAGGGGTCAGAGCCGTGCACGTCCCGCTTGCGAGTTTTGCCGCGGCGCAGATCGACGCGGTTTTCGAAGACATCGACGTCGCCGCCGTCAAGATCGGGATGCTCGCCTCGGCCGCTGTCGTCGCCGTGGTCGCCGACAGGCTCGCGTTTCATAAGCCCCGCTTCGTCGTCCTCGATCCGGTGCTTGTCGCGACGAGTGGCGATGCTTTGAGCGCAGCCGATGCAAGCGAAGCGATTGTCCAGCATCTCTTTCCACTCGCAACCCTCGTCACGCCGAATTTTTCCGAAGCGGCCCGCCTGTCTAATCATGCAATCTCGGCAGATCGAGAAGGCATGCGCCGCGCCGCCGCCCTTCTCCATGCGCGCGGCGCGAAAGCCGTGCTCGTCAAGGGCGGCCATTTGGAAGGGAAAACATCGGACGACCTCTTATTCGATGGCGCTTCATACCGGCTTTTTTCCGTCCCACGCGTCGTAACCCGCAACACGCATGGCACCGGCTGCACTTTATCTTCGGCGATCGCAGCCTATCTCGCGCAGGGCCATGAGCTTGGCGAAGCCGTCGGCGCCGCAAAAACCTATCTCACCGGCGCGCTAGCCACCGCCGATGAACTCAGCGCCGGCCACGGGCCTGGGCCGGTCAATCATTTCCATGAATTCTGGAGACGCTAGGCGTCTCTGAACGGGGTCATAGGTTTTCGCTGGAACGTGGGACTCCGCCAAACGGGCGATCCCAAATCGTGCCATTTTTGCCACGCGGATGACCGGTTTCCAAACCGCGTTGTTTGGTATAAGGGATGCTGCAATTGCGAAGGTGCCGCCCCATATTGTTGGCTGGCTGACATTCTTCAAAATAGCGTCGTCTTTCAAAAAAAAACGTCGTCGGGGGGTGAACGACCGGCAGGCTGTCCGGACGCGGCAGATTTGATTCAGGTCTGAAAATGAAGCTTCGCAATATTGCCATTATAGCTCACGTCGATCACGGCAAGACGACGCTGGTGGACCGTCTGCTCCAGCAATCCGGCGCCTTCCGCGAGAATCAGCGGGTCGCCGAACGGGTCATGGATTCGAACGATCTCGAAAAGGAGCGCGGGATCACGATCATCGCAAAGGCGGCATCGATTGCATGGAAGGACACGCGGATTAATATTGTCGATACGCCAGGCCACGCCGATTTCGGCGGCGAGGTGGAGCGCATCTTGTCCATGGTCGATGGTGCGATCGTCCTGGTCGATGCCTCCGAAGGGCCGATGCCGCAAACCAAATTCGTCGTCGGCAAGGCGCTAAAAATCGGCCTCAGGCCGATCGTCGCGGTGAACAAGGTCGATAAGCCGGACGCGCGGGCGAGCGAGGTCGTGAACGAGGTTTTCGATCTTTTCGCGGCGCTCGACGCCACCGACGAACAGCTCGATTTTCCGATCCTTTACGGTTCCGCGAAACAGGGCTGGATGGCCGAGCGCCCGGATGGCCCGAAGGAAGGCATGGCGCCGTTGTTCGATCTCGTGTTGAAGCATGTCCCGCCGCCGACTACGGGCGAAGGCGGTTTTCGGATGCTCGGCACATTGCTTGAAGCCAATCCGTACCTCGGGCGGCTCATCACCGGGCGGATTTTCGCGGGCTCCGTAAAACCCAATCAAAGCGTCCAGGTCTTGGACCGCAACGCCAACGTGGTCGAACAGGGGCGGGTTTCCAAGATCCTGGCATTCAGAGGCATCGAACGCACGCCGATCGAGGAGGCGGAAGCGGGCGACATCGTTGCGATCGCCGGGCTCGAAAAGTTCAATGTCGCCGACACGCTTTGCGCGCCCGATGTCGCCGAGCCTTTGCAGGCGCAGCCGATCGATCCGCCGACTTTGTCGATGACGTTCCTTGTGAATGATTCGCCGCTCGCCGGAACCGAAGGCGACAAGCTAACGAGCCGCGTCGTCCGCGACCGACTTTACAGGGAGGCCGAAGGCAATGTCGCCTTGCGGGTCGAGGATTCGCCCGGATCGGACTCTTTTGTCGTCTCGGGGCGCGGCGAATTGCAGCTTGCGATCCTGCTCGAGACCATGCGCCGCGAAGGGTTCGAGCTCGGCGTGTCGCGGCCAAAGGTGGTGTTTCAAAGGGACGAGGCCACGAACCACCTTTTCGAACCAATCGAGGAAGTGGTCATCGACGTCGACGAGGAACATTCTGGCGTCGTCGTGCAAAAGATGGCCGGGCGCAAGGCCGAGATGATCGAGATGCGGCCTTCCGGCGGCGATCGCCTGCGCCTTGTCTTTCACGCGCCGACCCGCGGGCTCATCGGCTATCAGGGCGAGCTTTTGACCGATACCCGCGGCAGCGCGATCATGAACCGGCTGTTTCACGCCTACGCCCCTTGGAAGGGCGAGATCGCGGGGCGGCGCAACGGCGTTTTGATTTCCAACGACAGTGGCGAATCGGTCGCCTATGCGATGTGGAAGCTCGAGGATCGCGGCCCGATGATGATCGAGCCCGGCTGCAAGATCTATCGCGGCATGATCGTGGGCGAGCACACGCGGGAAAATGATCTCGAGATCAACGTCTTGAAGGGCAAGCAGCTGACCAACATCCGCGCCGCCGGCAAGGACGAGGCGGTCCGCTTGACCCCGCCGCTCAAGATGACGCTCGAAAAAGCGCTCGCCTATATCGAGGACGACGAGCTTGTCGAAGTTACGCCGAAATCGATCAGGCTGCGCAAGGTGCTGCTCGACCCCAACGCGCGCAAGCGTGCGTTCCGCGCCAAGGAAAGCGCCTGACGCAATCGCCTGATGCGGGAACGGAGCCGGCGCGCGTCTTGTAAAATGTTTCCATGAATATGGGAAACATTAGGGCAGTTTACTTGCTTCATTCACCGTGGTTTCTTGCGCCGAACCGCTTCACATGGAAATTGGCGTTTCATTTGAAGCCGCCGGAGAAACGGGTAAGTCGAGAGCCTTGGCCGAGGGGACGCCGATCATTGATTTAGCCGGTATTCGAGCATACTGGAATCAACCGCGTTGGGTGATCGCCAATCGCGAATGGCACCCGGCGAACGCTATCCGCGCGTTGGCTTCTTCGTCGCCAACATGGGGAGGCCCGCCGAAAACATCGTCGCCTTCTACAACAAGCGGGGCGTCCATATATGAAGAAAGTAATCATTTCAGTACACGTCCCCAAAACAGCGGGTATGAGCTTTGCGGTTTGGCTGGAAAGCATATTTGGTTGTGGCCGGATCGTGCGGGACAATGCCGATCGGCCGATCGACCCGAAGTCGGAAATGAACGTCGATCCGGCGGGGTTTCTTTCGCGGTACGGGACCGCCCGGCAATTGCCCAAGGGGGCCCTAGCCGTGCATGGCCACTTTTGGGCGAAAAAATACGAGCGGACTGAGAACGCCATCCGCATCGCGTTTCTGCGCGATCCTATCGAACGTACGATTTCGCATTACTATTTCTGGCTAAACACGCCAGGCGATGGTCACCGTCTGCATCAGCGTGTTCTTGACGAGGAAATGGGAATGCTTGATTTTGCTCGCTTGCCTCAAATGCGTGGCTGCTACCGAGATTACTTCTTTCGTGACGTCGATATGGCGGCCTTTGACTTTATTGGCGACATGTCGTTTTTCGATGAAGAATTGGGACGGCTTGAGGCTTTGCTTGGTGTCCGAGGAGCTCGCGCTAGGGTTGGCCAGAATCCCGCGGCGAACTACGCATTGATGCAGGAGGCCGCTCTCACAACTGGTCCGGTATGCGATGAGTTGGCCGAGTTACTTACCGATGAGGTAGCTTTCTACCGGCAGCATTTAGGACGCTGAGATCGTCGGTGCGATCTTTATGCCTCCGGATAAGAACGCCTTGCGTGTCGTCTTGGCCGCGATCTGACCCACCGGCTTCAATGGGATGGAATGCGATACGGCGGATTGCGGTCCGCCTGACCCCGCCGGTCAAGATGGCACTCGAAAAGCGCTCGCCTCTATCGAGGACGACGAACTTCTGGGAGTCACGCCGAAGCCGATCAGGCTGCGCAAGCCGCTGCTCGATCCGACGCGCGCAAGCGTGCGTTCCGCGCCAACGACAGCGCGCGCGCGACCGCCCGGCCGCCGCCAAATCCATGATTCCTGGAAGATCTTCTTCATTTCAGGATCATTGCCGAGCTTTTTTTTACAAGGGCGGCCGCGGTGTCGTAGCATAGCGCTACAAAGGTAATGGCCGCATTCATGGCATGCGAAGCCTCCCACTGAACGCGCAACGCGAGCCAATCGTCTGGCGCGACGGTCCAATTATTGGTCAATTGGTTGACGGGATAAATCCAGATAAAAAACATCGCTAGAGTAACTCCCATGCAAAGCGCGGCGGCGCCTGCCGGATAAAAGCTCATGCCTTGGCCACGCAACATGATCGAAAGGGCTACGTTGGCCGCGAGCGCAGAAATAAGCACAATCCCGAAGAGTGCCCAGCCGCGATAGAGGCTCTGCGCTACGAAATAATCCTCTTGCGTGAGGCCGATTTTGTTCGGAAGGGCAAAGAGATGTGCTCCAGCCGGGACGAGCGCAAGCGCCGTCAGTACAACGGCTCGCCGCGCGATTACGCGTGTCCTCATACATCGCTCCTTGTTCAAGCCACCGTACACGACGCGCAATTAACGCAACAGCATCATGAGGGCGATCGCGGCGATCAGCCAGAGCGCGATGTGGCCCCATCGCGCGCCGCGCGCTTCGGCCTTGCCGATTTTCGCGATCGCTCCTTCGGATAACTCGAAACCGTTTTCGGCCATCCCTTCGAGCTGATTGACGATATTTTCGCCGCGCAAAAGCACCAAGGGCAGATTGGAAGCAAACCGCGCAAGCGTCGAGGCGGCGCGGCCAGCGTCCTGCAATTTCCCGATGGGCCCGAGATTCTGCTCGATCCAGGCGCCGACCACCGGTTCGGAGGTTGTCCAGACGTTGAGTTTCGGATCGAGCGTGCGCGCCACGCCTTCGACGACAACCATGGTCTTTTGCAAAAGAACGAGTTCGACTCGCGTTTTCATGTCGAAAAGGCCGGTGATCTCAAACAAAAGCGTCAGCAGTTTCGCCATCGAAATTTGATCGGCGGTGCGGGAATGAATCGGCTCGCCGATCGCGCGGAGGGCCTGCGCAAAATCCTCGACCTTATGCACGCGCGGCACATAGCCGGCCTCGAAATGGACCTCCGCCACGCGGCTATAATCGCGCTTGATGAACCCATAGAGGATTTCCGCGAGAAAGCGCCGCTCCTTGAAACCGAGGCGGCCCATGATGCCGAAGTCCACCATTGTGAGACGCCCCTGTGCGTCAACGAATAAATTTCCCTGATGCATGTCGGCGTGGAAAAATCCGTCCCGCATCGCCGTGCGCAGGAAGGATTGAACGACGTTGCGGCCGAGGGCCTGCAAATCATAGCCCTTTGAGGCGAGCGCCTTGATGTCGGATAAAGGTGTCCCATCGATCCATTCGAGCGTCAGCACCTCTTTCGTGGTCCGGTCCCAGTCGATTCGCGGAATCCGGAAGTCCTTATCCTGCGCCGTATTCTCGGCGAATTCGGAAGCCGCGGCGGCTTCGAGACGGAAATCCATTTCCATCTTGACGGTGCGGGCCAGTGTATCGACGACCTCGACCGGCTTCAGGCGGCGGGCGTCGTCAAGCCAGCGTTCGGCCAGGCGCGCCGCGAAATACATGTCGCCGAGGTCGCGGTTGAAATGCCGCTCGACACCCGGACGCAGCACCTTGACGGCGACTTCGCGGTCGCCATCGCCGTCTTCAACGCGCGCCCGGTGAACCTGGGCAATCGAGGCGGCGGCGACCGGCTCTCCGAAACTTATAAAGGTGCGGCCGAGCGGTTCGCCGAAGGCAGCCTCGATGGTCGCGATCGCAACCGTGCGCGGAAAAGGCGCCATACGGTCCTGCAAAAGCTCGAGCTGCTGAACGACGGCCACGCCGACGACGTCCGGCCGAGTCGCGAGGAATTGGCCGAGCTTGACATAGGACGGCCCGAGCCGGCTGATCGCGGCGGGGAGATTGGCAAGGCCGGTTGCCTTTTTGCTGGCGGCCTTGGCCCCTGAACTTCTCGCGCCGCGTTTGGCAAGCAATCTTGCCAAGGCGAGCGGCAGCCGCGCGGCCGGTGGCAGAATCGACGGATCGATGTCGCTGAACACACCGGCCCGGGCCAGCACAAAAACCGCGCGCGTAAGCCGGAGCAGGGAACCGAGGGAAGAACTCATGCCTGCCCTAACGCATGGTCCGATCCGGAAGAACCGGATCGCGCCGCGAAGGGTGCGGCTGGCGAACGATCGGACGGCGATCGCCTGCTTCGCTTTTAAGAATCATGCTCCAGCTCGCCCTGATTGACCGCATGATCCTATCCGGAAATTCCGCGCCAGTGTCAGACTCATGCCTAAAGCTTCCAGCCCAAATGAATTGCGACGATCCCGCCCGAAAGCCGCGTGAATGAGGCCCGCTCGAACCCCGCCCCGGCGATCTTGCCGCAAAAACTCTCGGCATCGGGAAACCGCGCGATCGATTCGACGAGATAACGATAAGGCTTATCGTCGCCCCCCACCAAGCGGCCGATACGAGGGATGACGCGAAACGAATAGGCTTCGTAAAGACGGTCGAGGAAGGGCACGTTCACATTCGAAAACTCGAGACAGAGGAACTTGCCGCCTCGCCGAAGAACCCGGTGCGCCTCCACCAGCGCCTTGTCGATGCGCGGCACGTTGCGAATGCCGAAGCCGATCGTATAGGCATCGAAGCTGTCATCGGCGAAGGGTAGCTCCTCGGCGTTTGCCTCGACGAAGTCGAACGCCGCGGCAAAATCGCGCTTGGCGGCGCGGGCGCGCCTTCGTCCCTCCTCCAGCATGGCGGCATTGATGTCGAGCACAACGACCTCGGTCAAGGGCGAGCCTGCCCTCGCCACCCGGAAGGCAATGTCGCCGGTGCCGCCCGCCACATCGAGATGGCG
>DASYNQ010000196.1:0-8234 GCA_036008425.1 Methylocella sp.
CCGGGCCGGAACACGGACCTTGACCCTGGCGCCGTCCAGCTCATGGCCGAATGGCCGAGCGCATAGCCGACCAACCCTGGCCCGAACGAGATGCCCTTGCCCGCCGCTTCGCCAATCCTAACCGAGGCGAGACGCAGCCGCCTGTCTCCGCCATTCGCGGCACTGAGCGAGACGGCGTGCGCGTTCTGCGTCACCCGCCATGCGGCTTCGGGCGCGGAACTGCCCGGCGCGTCGAAAAAAAGCGGGATGGAGTGGCGCACCACCAAATTGAATGTGCGCTGGCCTTGCGGCGCCTCGGGTAGTTCGTCGACGAACAGACGGTAGGCCTCCTCGCCCTCGACCGGTTTTTTCGTGACGCGAACGACGCGGGCGACATAGTCCTGCGCCGGTTGCAGCTCGACCGCCGGGGGGCTCGCGACGACATCCTCTGTTGGCTCCAGCCGCTCCCCCCCGGCCTGCTGAATCCAGCGGAAAACCCGGACCTGGGTCGCGATCGGCTTGGCCCCATTATTGCGCAGCGTGACTGTCGCCGCCGCGCCGGGCGCCACGACCTCCAAAAGAACGGGGGCGACCTGCAGGGACGCGGCCGCGGCGCCGCTTGCGGCGAACCAGGCGGGAAGCAAAAGAACGCCGAAGGCGCGCGATATTTTTCGGGTCGGCGCGATCGTGACCTGGACGTTGAACGTTCCTGTCGCCGTCGCCGCTTCGGCATAGCTCCAGGCGAAAGAAAAGAACGCCGTTAATGCCGTTGCCAGAAAACATCGCATTCGCATTATTTTTGATGGGTGCAACATCAAGGCCTTTCAGTAAGTAACTGTAACCGTGATCGTATCGTTATAGACGGCCGGGAGCGGGCTGGGTTGCGGCGGTATTTGGCCATAGACGGTGAAAGGCTGCGCCGAACCGGTTCCCGCGCTAAGCACCGTGTCCGTGCCGATCGTTTGCCCCCAGTTCAAGGTCATGGCGGCGTCTCTGAACAAGGAATAATTGATGAGGGCCGGGCCGGCGGCCTTCATCTGGCGTGTCGTCACCGAGCCGCCATTCACGCCCTTATCGAGCCCGATGTTGTAAGGCGTCGTGTTGGTGCAGGTGACGGTGATGGTGCTCGTCTGATTGACATTGGCGGCGAGCACGCCCTGGGTGCCGAAATTCAGGTTGCTGGCGCTGTTCAGCACGCAGGTCGCCGCGATCGTGACCTGGACGTTGAACGTTCCTGTCACCGTCGCCGCTTCCGCACCGCTCCACGCGAAAGAGCAAAACGCCATTAATGCCGTTGCCAGAAAATATCGCATTCGCATGCCTTACATGATGATTGACAATTAAAGATTGATAATAGTGTCATAATCATGTCAACCCTTTATCGTCAAGTTAACGGTCCTTCCGCTCTGACGCCAATACGCCACCGAACTTGTGTGAAGGTGGCGCGACCCATCTCGCGCCATTGAACGTTTCGCCGGGTGCATTGCCGCACGATGGATTTTTGGCCGCACATATTGTTATTGCGGGATAACCGCAATTTCTCTTTGATCCGACCTTCAACTATAGTGGCGGTCCCTCTGGAGCTTATTCGTGAGACGTACCTTCCCAATCCTCCCCGGCATCGTGTTTGTTGCCGCGATAGCCCTTTCGCTCGCCTCCTGCGGGCGGCGGGGACCGCTCGAACCTCCCCCCGGCGCGGCTGTCTCGAACGCGCCGCTAACCGGCACGCCAGGCGATTATGAAGCCCCCGCGAATCCAGGCGAGCTGGCGGGGCAAAATACGGCCGCGTCCAGTGGCGCGAAGGCGCCAGCGGCGGCGAAGCAACCGCCGCCGCACGTACCAAAACCGTTTGTCCTCGATCCCTTGCTCTGATCCGCCCATGCATCACTTCGCGATGAAGAACGGCGTCATGCATGCCGAGGATGTCGATCTCGCAACGCTCGCGGCGGAAGTTGGCACGCCATTTTATTGCTATTCGACGGCGACGCTGACCCGCCATTACAAGGTATTCAATTCGGCTTTTTCCGGCCTGCCGCATCTCATTTGCTATGCCGTTAAAGCCAATTCCAACCTGGCAATTCTCAAAACCCTGGCGCGGCTCGGCGCGGGAATGGACGTCGTCTCCGGAGGCGAACTCCGGCGCGCACTAGCGGCAAGCGTCGCCCCGGAAAAAATCACCTTTTCGGGGATCGGCAAGACCCAAGCGGAAATGGCTTTTGCGCTCGAAAATGAAATTCTTTGCTTCAACGTCGAATCCGAGCCCGAGCTCGCCCTTCTTTCCGAAGTTGCGACAAGCCAAAACCGGACGGCCCGCGCGGCGCTCAGGGTCAATCCCGATGTCGACGCCAAAACCCATGCCAAGATTGCCACCGGCAAGGCGGAGAACAAATTCGGCATCCCGATTCTCCGCGCTCGCGAGGTCTACGCGCAAGCGGCAGCCCTGCCGGGGATCAATGTCACCGGGGTCGATATTCATATCGGCTCGCAGATCACCGACCTTGCCCCTTTCGACGCTGCCTTTGGATTGATCGCCGATTTTGTCCGTGCGCTGCGCGCCGATGGCCACGCGCTTGAGAATATCGATCTCGGCGGCGGTCTCGGCATCCCCTACGCTCTGTGGGAGGATCCAGAGAGCTACCAGCCGGAGCGCTATGCAACAATCGTCAAGGCAAGGCTTGGGCCGCTCAACTGCCGGCTGATCTTCGAGCCGGGACGGCTGATCGCGGGCAACGCCGGCATTCTCGTCACAAGCGTCCTATTTGTGAAGCGGGGCGAGGCCAAAACCTTTGTCATTGTCGACGCGGCGATGAACGATCTGATGCGCCCAACGCTTTACGACGCGCATCATGAGATCCTTTCCGTCCGCGCCGGGCAAGCCAGCCCTGAAATCACCGCCGATGTTGTCGGCCCGGTCTGTGAAACCGGCGATTATCTCGCGCTTTCGCGAAAGTTGCCCAAGCCTTCGCCGGGCGATCTCCTGGCGATCATGTCGGCCGGCGCCTATGGCGCGGTGCAGGCCGGGACCTATAATTCGCGGCTTCTGGTGCCGGAGGTGCTCGTGCGCGGCGGCCAATATGCCCTTGTGCGCCCGCGCGGAACTTACGATGAATTGATCGGCCTGGACAAAATTCCGGCCTGGTTGAGCTAGATATTTCTCCCATGCCCCTGGCGCTAGGCCGCCATGGTGCTAGCGTCGTTGCCCGCGGCGGCATCATGGCCGCGCCTTGGAGATCGTTTTGCTGAGATTGGGACGGAAACCAATGTGCCCGGAGCGCTCGCCGCGCGGCGAATGGGCCGCGAATCCGCGTCTGGAGTGGCTCGCCGTGAAGGCGCGCGCGATCCTTCTTTTCGAGCGGGCGTGGCGCAGTGTGTTGCCGCCCTTTGTGGTCCTCGGCATTTTCGTTTGCGTTTCGTGGACCGGTCTATGGCTCGACGCGCCGCATTGGGCGCGCGGCCTCGGCGTTCTGGCGCTTATGCTCTGCCTCGTCGCCGCCCTGCTGCCGCTGCGCGAATTCCGGTTGCCTTCGCGCAAGGAGGCCCTGGGCCGGATCGACCGTGTGTCCGGGCTTGCATCGCATCCCGCCTTGGTTATCGACGACCGCCTCGGCAACGGGACAAGCGATCCGGCGACCCGGGCCCTGTGGAACCTGCATCGCCGCCGCGCGGAGCAAGCCGTGGCTTTGCTCCGCATCGGCGGGCCCTCGCCACGCATGGTCGATCTCGACAGTTATGCCTTGCGCGCCGCCGTCCTGGTCGCGCTTATCGCGACAGGCTTTGTCGCGGGCCCCGAAAAATATGCGCGCGTCGCCGCGGCTTTCGATTGGCGCTTCGACGCATCGCCGCGCAAGGACTACAGGATCGACGCCTGGATCGATCCGCCAGCCTATACCGGCAAGCCGCCGGTCATGTTGAAACTTGGCGGGAACCAAAACCCACAACAAATCGAAGCCCCCAGCGGTTCGATCGTCGTCATTCATGCGCCGGGCGGCAATCTTGACATCGAGGTGAAAGGTGCTCTCGCGGCCGCGAAGGGCAACAACACTGACGCTCAAGCTAGCTTGACCGCCTTCGCCAAGCCGTCCAACGGCAAGCGGGACGGCAACGGCGAAACTCGCCTGGTTTTGCGCGGCGATGCAACGCTAACCCTTGGCCATTCCGGCGCGCCGCTCGGCGCGTTCGAGATTCATGCCATTTTGGATCGACCGCCATCGATTGCGCTGACCGGGGCGAAGTTCAACGCGCGGGGATCGATGACCCTGAAATACAGCGTCGCCGACGATTACGGCGTTACCGGCGCGGAGGCACGTTTCGCCAAGCCGGTGCTCCCAGGAGGACATCCCGCCACACGTTCGCTCGTCGATCCGCCGCATATCCCGCTTTTGTTGCCGCCGCCGCCAAACCTCAGCGGCGAGGCCGAGACAACGGCCGATCTTTCCGAACACCCATGGGCCGGCGCGCGTGTCGAAATGATGCTGACCGCGCGCGATGAAGGCGGCAATGAAGGCAGTAGCGATCCCGTGGAAATCACGTTGCCGCAAAAGCCTTTCGTCAAGCCTCTTGCCCGCGCACTTGCCGAACAGCGCCGCAATCTGGTTCTCGCCCCCGAGGATAAGGCGCGGGTGGCAACCGCGCTCGAGGCCTTGATGATCGCGCCGGAAATGTTCGACACCGGCGCCGGTGCCTATCTTGGATTGCGGGTAGCATTCGATCGGCTCAATACGGCGCATAGCGACAGCGATCTCGTCGAGGTCGCCGATTATCTCTGGCAAATGGCGCTACGCATCGAGAATGGCGATCTCTCCGAGGCCGAACGCGATCTCCGCGCCGCCGAGCAACAATTGCGCGATGCCTTGCAGCGCAACGCGCCGGAGGATGAAATCCGCAAGCTCGGCGACAATCTGCGCGCCGCAATGGATAAATTTTTGCAAGAACTCGCCGCCCAGCAGAATGACCAGGACCACCGGGATAATTCCGCGGCACGGGACGGCCGGGGCCGTTCGATCAGCCCCAAAGGGCTGCAAAAAATGCTCGACCAGATGCAGGAGATGCTGCGTTCGGGCGATAGCGCGAACGCGCAGAAAATGCTGGAGCAATTGCAAAACATCCTTGAAAACCTGCGGGTCGCGCGGCCGCGCAAGGCCGACCCTAGGGCGCGGGAGATGAGCCGCGGGCTCGATGAGCTCGGCCAGATGAGCCAAGACCAGCAGGATTTGCGTGACGAAACCTATCGCAGCGGCCAAGCGGAACGGCATCGGCACCGCGAGGAACGCGGCCAATTGGGCCTGCCGGGTCAACCAACGCTCGGCGATATCTTTGGCCACGACGGCGACGCAATTGAAGGCGGCGTTGATAGACAAGGAATTGACCAAGGCGCTGGCGCCAAAAGCGGCAATGGTCCTCGGGCAAGCCAGACCAACGATGCCGATCTCGCCAGGCGCCAAAAAGCGCTCCGCGACCGGCTTGGAAATCTACAAAAGCGCTTGGGCGAGGCTGGGGCCGGTGCCAATGGCCTAGACGGCGCGCAAAACGCGATGCGTGACGCCGAAAACGCGCTCGGTCAAGGTCCGCGCGGCACCGATGGCGCGGTGGACGCGCAGGGCCGCGCGGTGGAGGCCTTGCGCGAGGGCGCGCAAAAGCTCGCCGAAAGCATGCGCGGCGATGCCGAGGGTTCAGGCGCCGGCGAGGGAGCCGGAGAGGACCAAGACGGTCAGGGCCGGCCAGGTCAGTTTGGCGACGCCGAGGGTACCGATCCCCTCGGGCGCCCGGCGGAAAGCTTGCGAGGGTTCGATCCGTCCGCGCGTTTTCCCGGCGCGGAGCGCGCAAGGCGCGTCTTAGAGGAACTCCGCCGCAGGCTCGGCGAGCCCGCCCGTCCCCGCGAGGAACTGGACTATCTGGAACGGCTTTTGCGCCGCTATTGAGGCCCGTCCGCAACGCTTTGAGTTCGAGGATCGCGCCAAGAATCTTATGGTTGCAGTCGGCGCCGTCGCAAAAACCGGTGCGCTGGCGGGTCGATCTCCAGCTCGCCGTTATACTCATCATCGTCGGCGTATCGTGATGTCGAAGCTAAGCATTGATGTGGGGCGCCATGATTGTCTTGAACCGAATTTACACTAGGACGGGCGATAGCGGCACGACCGCGCTTGGCACCGGCGAGCGCCGTGCCAAGAACGATCTCAGGATCGAAGCCTATGGCACGATCGACGAAGCCAATTCGGCGATCGGGCTTGCCCGCGTCGCGACCGGGTCGGACGCGGTTTGCGCCAGGGTCGATGCAATGCTGCTCTGCATTCAGAACGATCTTTTCGATCTCGGCGCCGATCTTTGTGTGCCGCACAGTGCGAAAGGCGAGACCCCGCCGCTGCGCATCGTCCAATCGCAAGTGGATCGCCTGGAACGCAATATCGACGAACTCAACGCGGAACTCGAACCCTTGCGTTCTTTCGTTCTGCCGGGCGGCTCGGCGGCGGCGGCGGCGCTGCACCTCGCCCGCACCGTGACGCGGCGGGCCGAACGGCTGCTCGTCGCCTTGGCCGAGGCGCCGGGCGAAGAGGTCGGCGGCCCAGCCCTCAGATATATCAACCGCCTGTCTGATTTTCTGTTTGTCGCGGCCCGATACCTGAACCATAAGGGCAAAGCCGACGTTTTATGGGTGCCGGGCCAGAATCGTTGACAAGACGCAGGATAGTCTTAATCCGGCTGTTAGGGAGGATTCTTCGACTTCCGTTGCTGTCTCAACTTCGGTGAGCAACGGGTCAACCCGCCGATCAGGCAGTGCGCCCTGCCTCGTCCGTTCCACTGCAATATTGGGTCGAGTAGTCCGGCAATTCTATCCGATCGAGAAGTCCGCCAAGCGCGCGGTTTGCAACAAGTGGAAGTGCAAAGGCGTTCATTACCTTGTTACGCAAAAATAGCCCCAATCGCGTCTTCGGCGCGAATGAACTTGCAAACTGCTCAGCAACGCCTTGCTTGGCCGTCATAAATGGTCGCAGCAACCGCTCGTAGCGCCGAAATGCCACTTCCGGCCGTCCTTCGCTCTGGCCAAGCTCACCGGCGACTACGTAAGCGGATATCATAGCGAGTGCCGCTCCTTGGCCTGCCAGCAGCGACGGGCAGAAGGCGGCGTCGCCGACGAGAGCCACCCGTCCGCGCGATCAGACGCTCATCTGAATCTGACTTACGCGGTCAAAATAGACATCATCGCTGGCATCCAGCGCGGCAAGAATCCTTGGGCATTCCCATCCGACATCGTCGAATTCCTTATGAAGGACAGCCTTGTACCCTATCATATCATGCACGGCGGTGTGCCGATCCGAACCGTCTGCGAAGACGAACAAGAGCAGCGTGCGATCATCGCGCATGGGGAAGCGGGAGACCTGCTTGCCCGGAACGCCATGACTGACGTAGACGCGCTCGTCCCTGGGTCTATAGCCTTTGATTTCGAAGGCCGCGACAGTGTAACCAAGAAATTTCTCGAAGCGGTTCTGGCTGCCAAACACCACTTCGCGGACTGCCGAATGGAGACCATCGGCCCCGATAACGAGGTCGAACCGGCGTGGTGCGCTGCGTTCGAAAACAACACCCACATCCTCCCCGGTGTCTTCAATGCCGACGATGCTGTCACCGAAAATGGTTTCGCTCTCGCCGTCGATCTTGTGATAGATTAGCCTGGCCAAATCACTACGCGCAATGCTTACGTACCGGCCATCGGTGAGCGAACGGAATATGTCGACGCCGAAACCGCCTACCCGGCGGCCTTTCGCATTGACGAAGCGAACCTCTTGGACATCGTAGCCGTCGGACTTGAGACCGGAGAGGAGCCCCATCCGCTCCGCGATGTCGTAGCCGAGGCCCCAAAAATCGATGACATAGCCGCTTGTACGCAGATGCGATGCTCGTTCGACGAGGGTTGGCCTGAAGCCGTGCTTGCCGAGCCAATAAGCAAGCGTCGTACCGGCGATGCCGATTCCAGAAATAAGGACAGATTGGGCCTGCACTCGCACTCGCACACCTCTGAATGCAACCTAGGGCGGGTTCGGGTCTCGTCAACAGCGGCATTTTGGCGCCATAGCCAAGACCGGCAAAGCCATGCCGCCAGTGGCAGCGACTCCGGTGCCACCGGTTCCTGTTTTTTGTCAAATCCGGTTGCGTTGACTTGCGGGAAGCGCGCTAGTACCTAAGCGCATCGAGCGTGATCGGCCTTTCGGGTTAGCGTTTTTCCCATGAAAATTCTTGTACCCGTGAAACGGGCGGTCGAT